>JBJEYY010000272.1:0-4980 GCA_051887095.1 Faecousia sp.
CCTGTTTCATAACCTCGTCGGTGCCTTTCGCAGAAAGGCGGATTATAACCATGAACGGCCTTTTCAATATGGACAATCCCATTATGCAGTTTCTGTCCCGGGTCTGTGACCTGATCCTGCTGAATGTTCTGACACTGCTGTGCAGTCTGCCGATTCTCACCGCCGGGGCCTCCCTGGCGGCGCTGCACAAGGTCTGCCAGAGCATTGTTTTCGACACCGACGCCGGGGTCGTGATGCCCTTCTTCCGGGCCTTCCGGGACAATTTCAAGCAGGCCACCATTGTGTGGCTGGGGATGCTCGTGGTTGCGGCGGCGCTTGTCTGCGACGTTCTGCTGGTGATGGCCTACTTCGGCGGCAGCAAGCTGATGTACGTGCTGGTGGGGGTTCTGGCTCTGCTGGTGCTGGGGGTATGCGCCTACCTGTTCCCCCTGATTGCCCGCTACAGCAACACCCTGCGCCAGCATCTGGAAAATGCCCTGGCTCTGGCGGTGGTTAAGCTGCCCAAAACGCTGCTGCTGGTGGTTCTGAATCTGCTTCCGGCGCTGCTGCTGCTCCTGTCCCCCCGGGTGTTTGCGCAGACCCTGGTTTTCTGGGTGCTCATCGGCTGCGCCTTTGTGGCCTACATCCAGGAAAGCCTGCTGAAAAGCGTCTATACCCAGCTGGAAAAAGGCAATCAAAGCGTCACGCTGGGCATGTAACGCCCCAGCAAAAAATAGTTGTTTGTCGCGCTAAAAAAGAAGCTGTCATTGCGAACCAGTCCGCTTAAGTGGTGTGCGCACTGGTTCGCAATGACAGCGTATGTTTGACAAATACCAATTCACCATTCTTCCGGCGGTGGCGTAGTGGGAATCTGTGTCATTTTTTGTGACAAATCAATTTATTCATGAATTGCACTTGATTTTTCCCATGGCCCATAGTACAATATCCTGGATGGTAAAAATTATTATCAGATCACTGTCCCCCGGGGCCGTCTGCCCCGGGATGCCGGCACGATTACCGGAGAGGAAAGAAAGATGGAAAACAGAACCGAGGACGAAATTGACCTCTTAAAACTGGCCGCTGCCCTTTGGCGGAAGGCCTGGGCCATTGTGCTTGCCGTGGTGATTTTCGCCACCGCCGCCCTGGGCTATACCGCCTTTTTTGTCACCCCGCTGTACAAGGCCACGGCCCTGATGTACGTCAACAGCAGCTCCATTTCCGTGGGCAGCACCAAGGTCAGCATCAGCCAGGGCGAGCTCAGCGCCGCCCAGAGCCTGGTCAAGACCTATATTGTCATACTCAACACCCGCTCCACCCTGGAAGAGGTGATCGCCCAGTCCGGCGTCACCTATACATATGAGGAGCTTTCCAAGATGATTTCCGCCGAAAGCGTCAACTCCACGGAGGTCTTCGGCATCACAGTTACCAGCCCCGACCCCATGGAGGCGGAGCTGCTGGCCAACACCATCGCCCAGATTCTTCCGGAGCGCATTGCCTCCATTGTGGAGGGCAGCTCCGCCCGGATCGTGGACTACGCCGTGGCCCCTGCCGAGAAGGCCTCCCCCAGCCTGCGCAAGAACACCCTGATCGGCGCGCTGCTGGGCGCTGTGCTCTCCTGCGGCATCATCATCGTTGCCGAGCTGCTGGACGACAAGCTCCAGGATGCCGACGAGCTGGCCCGAGAGTACAATATCCCCGTGCTCACCGTGGTGCCGGATCTGCTGAGCCGGAAGGGCGAGAAATACTATTCCTACTATCAGGACCAGTCCCGGCAGGAAAGCAATGCGAGGTAGCCTGCGATGAAGAAGAATACACGGGAAACCCGGGCCCTCACGCCGGAGCAGCGCAAGAAAACCATCGGCCCCAACCTGAGCTTCGCCGCCGCTGAGGCCTACAAGCTGCTCAGAACCAACTTAGGCTTCAGCCTGCCGGATCAGACCGGATGCAAGGTCATCGGCATCACCAGCTCCTTCAGCGGCGAGGGAAAGAGCACCACCTCCATCAACCTTGCCTACACCATGGCCCAGGAGGACAAACGGATCCTCCTGCTGGAGGCGGATATGCGTCTGCCCACCATGTCCAAATACCTGAATGTCAAGAGTGCCCCGGGTCTGTCCAACCTGCTGGCGGGACAGTGCAGCGGCACGGATATCCTCCAGCGCTCGGGCCTGACCAAGAATTTCTGGGTTGCCACCGCCGGAGATATTCCGCCCAACCCGGCGGAGCTTCTGTCCTCCCAGCAGATGGCCGCCACCATCGAAACCCTGAAGGGCTTCTTCGATGTGATTATTGTGGACCTGCCCCCGGTGACCGTAGTGGCCGACGGCCTGATCCTTTCCAAGCTGGCGGACGGCATGGTGCTGGTGGTTCGCCAGAATTACTGCAGCCGCAGTCAGGTGGACGAGGCGGTGCGCAAGCTCCAGTTTACGGGCAGTAAGCTGCTGGGCTTCGTGATGACCGGCTCGGACATCGCCAAGAAGGGCTACAGCAAAACCTACTACCACAAGGTGGACTGACGGCTCCCTATGACAGATTTTCACACCCACATTCTTCCCCGCATGGACGACGGCAGCGGCAATGTCCGGGAGAGCCTGGAAATGCTCCGGCTGGAGCAGCTTCAGGGCGTGGACGCCGTGGCTCTGACCCCCCACTTCTATCCCTGGAAGGAAAGCCCCAGCCAGTTCCTGGCCCGGCGGGACCGGCACTATCAGCAGCTGGAGCCCCGGCTTCCGGCCGACTGCCCCCAGATCGCCCTGGGCGCGGAGGTATACTTCTTCGAGGGCATGAGCGTCTGCGAGGACATTTCGGAGCTTCGCCTCCGGGGCACGGAGTATCTGCTGGTGGAGATGCCCTTTGAGGCCTGGACCCAGCGGATGCTGGGCGAGCTTTCCCGCCTGCGGGACCGCAGCGGCATCCAGCCGGTGCTGGCCCATGTGGACCGGTATCTCCGGTTCCAGCCCCGGGGGCTGTGGCGGGAGCTGGTGCGGCAGGGCATTTTCCTCCAGGCCAACGTGGATTCCTTTACCCAGTGGCGAACCCGGGGCTACATCACCAAAATGCTGGAGGAGGGCTGGATCTCCCACTTAGGCTCCGATTGCCACAACAGGGAATCCCGCCGTCCCAACTGGGATCTTCTCCCCCAGTGGATCCGGGAGCAGCTGGTCCCCTGATCCCCCAATTCGTTATCGGTTTCCCCATCTTAAGGGAAATGGATATAATAGTAAGCAGTAAAGCGAGGTATGCACTATGAAAACAATTCAGAGAATCCTGGCCGTTCTGATGGTAATCGCCATGCTGGCGGTTCCTGTCTGCGCCGAGGGCTTCACCCCCAGCGTAGAGCAGAAGGGCGCCCCCGAAGTCGTTGCCGCTCCCGACGCTCCTGAAGGCGCCGTCGTAGCCGTCAAGGACGCCGAGGGCAATGTGGTCGCCGGCATCGCCGCCGAGGAGATCGTCGTGACCTCCGTGGCCGACTCCGAGAACGCCCCCGAGGCCGTCAAGGAAGAGATGAAGGCCGCCTATGACTCCGTGGCCAACGCCGCTTCCCTGGCCGAGGTCGTTCCCGAGCTGGACAAGGCTCTGGAGGACCGGAAGGCCGATGTGAAGGCCGAGAACCTGGTGGTTCGTGACCTGGTGAACGTCACCGTCTCCGAGGAAGCCGCCAAGAAGCTGGCCGAGACCGGCAACACCGTGACCCTGAGCTTCAAGATGGACATGAAGCAGGACGAGTTCCTGATGGTCATGTGCTTCGTGGACGGCCAGTGGGTCATCCTGGATGCCGATCAGGTTGAGATTCTGGCCGACGGCACTGTCAACGTCACCTTCACCGAGCGCATCGGCACCATCGCCTTCGTGGTTGAGAAGACCGAGGGCTAATCATCCCCAATGAAATCATCCAAAAAGCTATTCGCGGCTCTGCTTGTTCTGGCGCAGCTCCTTGTGGGCTGCGCCTCCGGGCAGAGCCTCGAAACTACTGCCCCCAACACACAGCCCTCCGAGACCCTCCCCGTCCCGGAAACCCACCCTTCCACCGCACCGGAAGTCACGGAGCCTGTGCTCCGGGAGGGAATCCAGACCGTGCTGATCATGGGCCTGGACAAGTACGAGCGGCCGGAGGAGACCATGGGCTACACCAATAAGCTCCAGTCGGACTTTCTCATGCTGCTGGTGCTCTCCCCTGAGGAGGGCCGGTGCGACGTGCTCCACCTGAACCGGGACACCATGACGGAAATCCGCCGTCTGGGCATCGGCGGCGGGGCCGCGGGCACCTTCATCGGACAGCTGGCCCTGGCCCACACCTACGGCAGCGGCGGCTCCGACAGCTGCCTCAACGCGGTGAGGGCCGTGTCGAACCTCTTAGGCGGCATCCAAATTGACCACTACATGACCTTGACCATGGACGCCGTGGGCATCATCAACGACATGGCCGGCGGGGTCACCGTGGAGGTCCTGGACGACATGACCGATCTGGACCCCGCCCTGGAGCAGGGCAAACAGGTCACCCTGATGGGCGACCAGGCCCTTCTGTACGTGCGCACCCGCTACGGCCTCTCCGACAGCAGCAACCTGCACCGGATGGAGCGCCAGCGGCAGTATCTGCGCGGCTTCTACGAGCGGCTGGTGGTATGCCAGCGGGAGGACCCCAATTTCCTCACCAAGGTGCTGGCCCGGGTGTCGGACTCCTTCGTGTCCGACTGCACCGTGAACCAGCTGAACGATCTGGGCAAGCTGGTGGGTGAAACCGAGCTGGGCGAGTTCCTGGCCCTGGAGGGCGAGGCCGTGGTGGGAGACACCTACATGGAGTTCTACCCCGACGAGAAGTCCCTGCAGGAAACGATCCAGCGCCTGTTCTACCGCAGCCCCAACCCCTGAGCCTGCGAAATCCCATCCCCGCATCAAAGGCTCCCCCACACCAGGGGAGCCCTTTTCATCCCCGCGACGGCTCGAATAATTGGTGTTTGGCTGAGTGCGCCACAAGTTTCCTGTCATTGCGAGCCAGTGCTC
>JBJEYY010000273.1:0-24438 GCA_051887095.1 Faecousia sp.
CACTGGCTCGCAATGACAGCGTTTTATTCAGTGCGCTCTTGTAAACAACAATTTATCTATTCAGCTAGGGATAGAGTTGCAGTGAGTATAGCGGGTGGATTATGGGGCATCCTCTTTTTGGAAAGGGGATATGGATATGGAGTTTGCTTATTCCGAAACCAGGAAGAATCTGGTTCGCTCCTTCGCAGGGGAAGCCCAGGCGCGGACCAGATACACGATTTATGCCAAGGTGGCCCGGGAGGAAAACTGCGAATGGATTGCCCGGATCTTCGAGGAAACCGCCGCCAATGAAGCTGTCCACGCGGAGGAATTCCTGGAGCAGCTTAAGGCACTGGGGGGCTGCGCGGAAAATATTCAGCTGGAGGGCGGATATCCGTTTCAGCTGGATTCCACAGCGGAAAACCTGGCCTACGCCGCCGAGGGGGAGAAACAGGAGCACGAGGATGTGTACCCCGGTTTTGCGGAAATCGCCCGGAGGGAAGGCTATAAGGATGCCGCGCGGCTCTGGATGCAGATTGCGAGAATCGAGCATCTGCATTACGATACCTTCCGGGAGCTGCACACCCAGCTGATCCGGGGGGAACTTACCGAAAAGGAGGAGCCCTCCACCTGGCGGTGTCTGAACTGCGGCTACCCTTATGAGGGAATTCGGGCCTGTGATCCCTGCCCGGTATGCGGAAAGAGTGCCGGATGGCAGGAAGGAACCCTCCCCAACCGGGAAACAACGGAGAAAAAATGAGGATATTTGCAACTTGGTGTTTACAGAACCCTAAGGCTTGTGCTATGATAACCCTTAGGATTATGTGACAGAGGTTGCTGCAATGGACTATATTGTTTTGGATATGGAATGGAATCAGCCCTGGCCCGGGTCGCCTTCTTCCAAGAAGACCCTTCCCGCTCAGATTCGGGGAGAGATCATACAGATCGGCGCCGTCCGGTTGACGGAGGATTCCGTGGTGGCGGACGAGTTTCAGGTGATGGTGAAGCCCAAGTTTTACCGCCACTTAAACCGCCGGGTCAGTAAGCTGACCGGAATTAAGGAAACCAGGCTCCGGGAGGAGGGAATTCCTTTCCCGGAGGCCATTGAGGCCTTTCGCCGGTGGTGTGGGGAGGACATCATTTTCCTCACCTGGGGCTTTGACGATATCGGGATTCTCCGGGAGAATCTCCGGCTGCACGCCCTGGAGGAGGGCTGGACAGACCGGTGGTACAATGCACAGATGATCTTCAACGCCCAGACCGACGGCTCCAACTCCCAGAAGGCACTGAAAACCGCCATGGAAACCTTTGGCATTGAGGCCAGCCGGCCTGCCCATGATGCCCTGGGGGATGCTTACCACACCGCCCTCATCTGCGCGAAGCTGGATCTGGACCGGGGAACCAGGGAATACGACCAAGCGCTCAAGAGCCACGAAAACGGCTTCCACGGCGCGGAGCTTCCCGGCTGCATTGACCGGAAGGTTTTCTACGACTACGCGGACAAGCGGGCTGCCCTCAGCGCCATGGCGGGCAGCGAGAATATCTGCCCCGTCTGCGGGGGAAAGATGCTGGGCTCCCGGTGGTTTGCCCAGCCCGGACGCAGGTACATGGATCTGGCAACCTGCCCGGAGGACGGGAAGTTCCTGATCCGCGTCCGGCTGTCCCAGCAGGAGGATGGTTTGATCCGGGTCAGCCGGCTGACCTACGAGGCCACCTCCGAGGCCGCCGAGGCCTATGCCCGCCGGGCGGAGAAGGCGGACCCCGAGGAACCCGCTCGCCCCCGCCGCCGCAGAAAAAGGGAAAGGTCCTCCGCTGCGAAAAAAGAAAACGAAACCACATGATACAAAGCACCTGCTTCCGCAGAAGGGAAGCAGGTGCTTTTTCAGGAAAGAGGGTACATAAGTTGGTTTTTGTAGGAATGCGCTCCGATTACCTGTCATTGCCACGACCAGTGCGCACACTGGTCGTGGCAATCCCCCGGTTGAAAGGGACCAGGTAACGATTACCACCAAAAATCGCAATGCTTCCCCACTCCGTAGGGCAGTTGTCGACGCATTTCCACACTAACCGGGGGATTGCCACACCAGTCTGCGGACTGGTTCGCAATGACAGGTAATTTGGGGCACACATACAAACACCTATTTGCAGCTTTGATGGTGCCTCTGGGGCAGATGCACCGGTCAGCAAAGACCAGGGAAGAACCATTTTACGGTCCAGGAGGCGGCGAGAAAGCCGATAAAGTCCGCAAAGAGGGCGGCGGGGAGGGTGTAGCGGGTTTTTCGGATGCCGGCAGCGCCAAAGTAGACGCTGATGGTATAGAAGGTGGTTTCCGTAGAACCCAGCATCACCGCGGCGGTGACACCCACAAGAGAGTCTGCCCCATAGGCTGCCATCAGCTGGGAACCAACCGCCAGGGCGGCGCTGCCGCTGATGGGCCGAATGAGGACCAACAGGGCGGTTTCTGCGGGAATCCCAAAAAGGGTCAGGACCGGGGAAAGAAAATTTCCCAAAAGCTCCATGGCGCCAGACTCCCGGAGCATGGTAACCGCCGTCAGCAGAAGGATCAGCGGAGGCAGGATGGATACAAGCAGTTTCAGCCCCGACCCGGCCCCGGTCAGGAGAATGTCATAGGCGTTTTCCTTCCGGTGTAGGGCGGCCAGTGCCGGAATCAGCAGCAGAAGAGGAACCAGGTAGTCCGTCATCTGCGGCACAGCCTCCCCAGAAGCCATGCGGCCGCCACACCCAGTCCCGCGGAGCAGATGCTGCTGACCCAAACCGCCGGGAGAATGGAGAAGGGCTTTGTGGCGCCCAGGGCGCTGCGGACAGCGGCCACATTGGCGGGAATCAGCTGGATGGAGGCGGTATTCAGCACAATCAGGCGGCACAGCTCGTCCGTGGCCATATCCCCCCGCTTCAGACGCCGGGCGGCGGAGATTCCCATTGGGGTTGCCGCGTTGCCGAGACCCAGGAAGTTGGCGCATACGTTGGCGCTCAAATCCCGGGCCAGCGCCGGATCCGTGCGGCTGGAGGGAAAGAGCCTGCCCAGGATGGGACGGAGGAACCGGGAAAGAGCGTCGGTGATCCCGCTGCGCTCCATCAGGGCGCCTACCCCCGTCCACAGGCAGACGGAGCCTGCCATGGACACCGCCAGGGTTACCCCGGACTGGGCTCCCTGCAAAACTGCCCTGCTCAATTGCGCACCCCGGCCCGTGAAGGCGGCGCTAAGGATGCTGACCAGCAGAAAAAGACTCCAAATCCAGCTCATGACCATGACAATCCCTCCTGTCGGAGTGTATGAGGAGTAAGATAGGGAAATGCAATTGTGAATTTCTACAAAAATACAAGTGAATTACAAAATGTATTTGACACACCCTCTCCTGGATGATATATTGATAATACAAATGAGCCGTTATGTGGTTCAATGCATAGGGGCTTTCCACAGCAAGGAGGTAGCTGCAATGAAGTCTACGGGAATCATTCGGAAGGTGGACGAGCTGGGGAGAATTGTGCTGCCCATCGAACTGCGCAGGATGCTTGACATTGCAGAAAGAGATGAATTGGAGATCTATGTTGAGAACGAACGGATTGTTCTGCAAAAGTATGAGCCGACATGTGTCTTCTGCACCTCATCCCGGGGCCTGATTGCTTTCCGCGGAAAGAATATCTGCAAAGAGTGCCTGGAGAAAATCATGGAACCATAATGTTATCCCCGAATGACTGTGGTCATTCGGGGATATTTAGTGAAAGCTCATATACGGTATTTTTAGGAAGATTCAGCTCCCGGGCGGTTTGCTTTACCGCGTCCTTCCGGCTCATTCCGGATTCCATCAGCTCCCGGAGTCTGGAGGAGGCATCCTCCGGATCGGAAGTCTGTACCTCCGGGAGGGGGGCGCCTGCTACCACCAGCACAAATTCTCCCTTGGGGGGCTTGGCGGTATACTGCTCCAGGGCCTGGGAAAGGGTGGTGCGGATGACCTCCTCATGGAGCTTGGTCAGCTCCCGGCAGAGGCTAATGCTCCTGTCCGGGCCAAAGGTCTGCATCATGTCCGCCAGGGTTGCCGTAAGCTTGTGGGGGGCTTCGTAGAAAATCATGGTGCGCCGCTCCTGCTTCAGGCTCTCCAGATGCTCCCGGCGGCTCTTCTTCGCGGTGGAGAGGAAGCCCTCAAAGCAAAACCGTCCGGTGGACTGGCCGGAGATACTCAGGGCGGTGATCACCGCGCAGGGGCCGGGAATGGCGCAGACCGTGATTCCCGCGGCGGCGCACTGCCTGACCAGGTCTTCTCCCGGATCGGAGATGGCGGGACTGCCCGCATCGGACACCAGGGCGCAGGTTTCTCCCGCGAGAATCCGCTCCACAATCTGCTCGCCCTTAAAAGCCTTGTTATGCTCGTAGTAGCTGACAAGGCTTTTTTTGATCCCCAGGTGGTTTAAGAGCTTCAGGCTGACCCGAGTATCCTCTGCCGCGATAAAGTCCGCCTGTTCCAGGGTTTCCCGGCAGCGCTGGGAAATGTCCCCCAGGTTGCCGATGGGGGTTGGAACAAGATACAGCATTCCGGCCATGTTATGCCTCCTCAAGATGATAGATTTTACGATAATAGGGGGTGGGACTTCCATCGGGGCCGTACAGAGCGGCCTCCTCCCAGATAAGTCCGGGTTTTCCGCCCTTTCGGAGCTGGAGCAGAATCAGGGAGATTTCCCCGCCCTGCCGGTGGCGAAGGAGCCGGAGCCGCTTGGCTTCCATGCCCTGGGCTGAAGCCAGGGAAATCACCCTGGCAAGGCCCTCCGGGCGGTAGACCATATAGAAGTCACCGCCGTATTTCAGAGCCCGGGCGGCTCCGGCGATCCAGTCCTCCAGCGGGCAGAGCGCCTCCTGCCGGGCCAGGGGATATGCCTTGCTGGCGGGCCCGCCGGAAAAGTAGGGCGGATTGGATACGACAGCGGTAAAGCTTCCCGGAGCCAGAAGCCCGGGTATCTGCCGGATGTCCGCGCATATACTTTCCAGACGGCCGCCCAAGCCGTTGCGGCGGATATTTTCCAGGGCGGCGGCGTGGGCCCGGGGATCCCATTCCAATCCGGTAACGCTGCAATCCCGGCCCGCGGCACACAGAAGAAGTCCCAGAGTCCCGGCTCCCGCACCCAGATCCAGCACCTTCGCGCCTGGGCTCAGACGCGCAAAATCGGCAAGGGCCATGGAATCCGTACTGAGGGGAAACACCCCCTCCGGGATTTCCAGGGTGATGCCGTTGGGTAAGTATTCCATGGATGATAGCCTGCTTTCACGATACAAAATCGGCCTGCGCAAAGGCGAACCAATGCGCAGGCCGATGGCGATTCAGTAGAATCAGCCCTCCTCGATAGCTTCGCTGGGGCACTGGTCGGCGCAGGAGCCGCAGCTGACACAGACATCGGGATCGATGACGTACTTGTCCTCGCCCTCGGAGATCGCCTCAACGGGGCACTGCTCGGCGCAGGAACCGCACTTCACGCAAGCGTCAGTGATTTTAAAAGCCATGGTATTCCCTCCTATGTTGAGATTCTACACGTTATGTATAACGGCAAGTCTATTCTAACATGGATTCGGGAAAATGCAATTCCTTTTTTGAAAAAATTCCGTATATTTTTTTCCCTGGGTGGCCAAAATTTTTCGGAAAAGGGAGGGATTCTGTGCGCTACCATATGCTGACGGTGGATTTGATCCGGCGCTCCGGGGAAAAGGCCAGAAGCTTCGGCCATGGCTACGTGGGATCGGCCCATCTGCTGCTGGGACTCGCCGAACTTCCCGACGGGGCAGGACTCATGCTGCGATCCCTTGGGTTGGATCCAGCACTGACGGAGGCCATGACCCAACTGCTCTACGGTGTGGGGACCCCGGGGCTTCCGCTCCCTCAGGGACTCAGCCGGGAGGCCAGGGAGATTCTGCGGGGCGCCGCATGGGAGGCCAGGTGCCAGGGAAGACGGGAGGTACGGCCTGTGCATGTGCTGCTGTCCATGGCCCGCCGGGAGCAATCCGCGGCATCGGAGCTGCTGCGGCTCAACGGGATCAGCGCCCAGGCGCTGTTTACGCATACAGTTGAATTTTTGCGGTGGGAGGCGTTTGCCCCCGCCAGGGGGAAAAAGGAGGCGGTCAGTACGAAGCTGTTGGAACAGTTCAGTGAGGATCTGGTACAGAAGGTGTCTTCCATGGATCCCGTCATCGGCAGAGATCGGGAGATCGACATGGTGATTGGAATCCTATGCAGGAGAAACAAGAATAACCCTGCCCTGGTGGGGGAACCCGGCGTGGGCAAGACGGCCATCGCGGAGGGACTTGCCCAGCGGATGGCGTTGGGAAATGTGCCGCCTCAGCTAAAGGACAAACGGCTTATCAGCCTGAATATGGCGAATCTGGTGGCGGGCACCAAATACAGAGGTGAGTTTGAAGAGCGATTGCGGGATTTGCTGGGAGAGATTCGCAGAAGCTCGGATGTGATCCTTTTTGTGGATGAGATGCACACCATTGTGGGCGCCGGGGCGGCGGAGGGGGCCATTGATGCCGCCAACATTTTCAAGCCTGCCCTGGGCAGGGGAGAGCTGCAGATGCTGGGTGCCACCACCCGGGAGGAATACCGGAAGTATATCGAAAAGGATGCTGCCCTGGAGCGCAGGTTCCGGCCTGTGATGGTGGAGGAGCCGGGGGAGGATACTGCTTTGGAGATCCTGCGGGCGCTGCGGCCCGCTTTGGAGCGGCACCACCAGCTAAGAATCAGTGAGGAGGCTCTTCGGGAGGCGGTGCGTCTGTCCACCCGGTATCTGCCGGAGCAGTTCCTGCCGGATAAGGCCATTGATCTGGTGGACGAAGGCGCTGCCCGGGCGAGAATGGATCAGATGCGCTGCGGAAAGGGAAGCGCCGCCCGGAAGGAATTGGAAAAGGAGCTCCACGAGGCAGTCCGGGAACGGAAATTTGAAAGAGCGGCGGAGCTTCGGGACAGAATGCAGCAGCTGACGGCAAAACCTCCCGAGGGGAAACGGGCCCAGACCGTGACGGCGGGGGACATTGCCTGGGTGGTTTCCTCCAGAACCGGGATCCCCCTGGGCAGACTCACCGCCACGGAGCGGGAGCGGCTGCTGGAGCTGGAACAGGTGCTCTGCGCCAGGGTGATCGGCCAGGAGGATGCGGTAAAAACGGTGGCGGAGGCAGTTCGCAGAGGCTACTCCGGGATTCGGGATGAGCGCAGGCCCATTGCAAGCCTTTTGTTCACGGGGCCCACCGGTGTGGGGAAAACGGAGCTGTGCCGGGTGCTGGCGGAGGAGGTGTTCGGAAGTCAGAACGCAATGATAAGGCTCGATATGACGGAGTATATGGAGAAGCAGTCTGTTTCCCGGCTGATCGGCGCGCCCCCGGGGTATGTGGGCTACGAGGAAGGGGGAAAGCTGACGGAAGCTGTCCGGCGCAGACCCTACTGTCTGGTGCTGATGGATGAGTTGGAGAAGGCCCACCCGGATGTACTGGGGATTCTGCTGCAGATCATGGAGGAGGGGGTCCTGACGGATTCCACGGGACGACGGGTGAGCTTCAAGAATGCCATTGTGGTGCTGACCTGCAATGTGGGGGGCCAGCTTCGGGGTGAGGGGCTGGGCTTCTGTGCCCAGGGAAAGGATTCCGAAATGGGCAAGGCCCTTCAGGAAAGCTTCACGCCGGAATTCTTAGGCAGACTGGATGCGGTGGTACGCTTCCAGAGCCTGAACGCTTCGGCGATGGAGGCCATCGCGGGGAAATATCTGGAGCAGCTTCGGCAGCGCACGGCGTCCATGGGCATCCAGCTCCAGCTGCCCCCGGAGCTTGCAAAGCACCTGTGCGGTGACTGTAAGGGCCAGGGAGGGGCAAGGCAGCTCCGCCGGCTGGTGCAGACCCAGGTGGAGGGGCCTCTGGCCAGCTTCCTGCTGCGCTGCGGCCGCAAGCCCGCCCGGGTTCGGGGAAAGCTGGAGGAGGACCGAATTGTATTTTTCTAGAACGGATGTTCTAAAAATAGGAAAAACAGGAGCACTTTACGCCTGATTCGTAAAATTACAGAGAAAAAGATTGATTTTTTGGGCCTGAGGTAGTATACTGTTCTCAAATGGAGTAAAAGGGTAGTAAAGTGGAGTAAAAGGGAACGGAGGTGAGGCCCATGATCGGCAAATACAGCGCGAAGCTGGACGAAAAGAATCGCCTGTTCGTCCCTTCCAAGCTCCGTGGAGAGCTGGGAGAGGTGTTCTATGTGACTCTGGGCGTGAACTGCGGTCACCGGTGCCTCACCGTCTACACTGCCGCGGAGTGGCAGAAGCTGAGCGAGAATTTCAACGCGCTGAGCATTTCCCAGCGAGCAGGTGCCACCAGCCTGATTTTCATGAACGCAGCCGAGTGCAGCCCCGACAAACAGTTCCGCTTCGCGCTGACCCAGTTCCTCCTGAACTACGCGGGGATTGATCGGGAGGTCATGATTGTGGGACGGGCGGGCCAGGCGGAAATCTGGGACGCCGGAGAATTTGAGCGGTTTGAGGCGGAAAATCTGACCCCCGAAAAGCTGCTGGCATCTCTGGAGGCGATTGGGCTGTGAGTGAATTTCATCATGTTTCCGTGCTGCTGGAGGAGTGCGTCCAGGGCCTGAATATCAAGCCGGAGGGAATCTACGTGGACGGAACCCTGGGCGGCGCCGGACACTCCAGCCGGATTGCCCAGCTTCTTACCACCGGGATGCTGATCGGAATTGACCGGGACAGCGTGGCGCTGGAGGCGGCGGGAGAAAGGCTGAAACCCTTTGGAAGCCGCGTGAAGCTGGTGCATTCCAATTTCTGCCAGCTGGACCGGGTCCTTGACGAACTGAGGATTCCCTTCGTGGACGGAATTCTGCTGGATCTGGGGGTGTCCTCGCCCCAGCTGGATGACGCTCAGCGGGGATTCTCCTATATGGCGGACGCGCCGCTGGATATGCGGATGGATCACGGCGACAGCCTCAGCGCCTACACGGTGGTGAATACCTGGTCCTACGAGGAATTGAAAAAAATCCTCTACGAATACGGCGAGGAGCGATTCGCGCCCCAGATCGCGGGCACTATCTGCCGGCGGCGGGAACAGAAGCCCATCCGGACAACCCTGGAACTGGTGGATGTGATCCGGACGGCCATGCCGCCTGCTGCCCTGCGGGAAAAGCAGCATCCTGCCAAACGCAGCTTCCAGGCCATCCGCATCGCCGTAAACGATGAGCTGAACGCGGTGGCCAAGGTGATGGAAAAAGCAATTCCCAGGCTGGCTCCCGGGGGAAGGCTGGCGGTAATCACCTTCCATTCCCTGGAGGACCGGATCGTGAAAAACGCCATGGCGGAGGCGGCGAAGGGCTGCACCTGCCCGCCCAGCTTTCCGGTTTGTGTCTGCGGACGAAAGCCCCAGGTCAGGCTGGTCACCCGAAAGCCCGTTGTATCGGGCAGCGAAGAGCTGGAATATAATCCAAGGGCCCGCAGTGCCAAGCTGCGCATCTGCGAAAAAATCTGAGATCGGGAAGTGTTCACCGTGGTACAGAAGCCGGAAATTCAATATGTAGGTCAGTTTTACGTATATGGCAGCGAGGCAAGACAGGCTGCTCCCAAGCAGGCCCCCCGCAAGCAGAAATTTGCCCTCCCTCTGGTCCGTCCCCGGCAGGAACGCCGGATCTATGTGGATCCCGTGGCCCTGTGCGGCATGGTGGTCGCCGTGATGATGCTGGCGGCCCTGGCAATCGGCGCACTGCAGATTCGCGAAAGCTGGCATGAATATGATGCCATGGAGCGGTATCTGACAACGCTGAAGGCCGAAAACGTCACGTTGGAGAAAAATTACCGCGACGGCTTCGATCTGGAGGAAATCCGCACCACTGCTCTGACGCTGGGAATGGTTCCGGTGGAAGAGGTGAAGGTGATTCCGGTACGGGTTTCCGTTCCGGAGCCGGAGAAGCCGGATACCCTGTGGGAACAGATCAGCTGGTTTGCCAAGGGCCTCTTTGCATAACCGGCGCATTTCCCTATATATTATGGATAGCAGCTGCAATGGGCGGCGAGGGATTCCCTTGCTGCCCATTCATGCCCTATCGGAGGGGGAACGTGTATGGGGAAAACACCGTCCGGGACGTATTCCCGGGTTCGGCTGGACAGCGGACATCACAGAAGAATTCTCGCGGTTATGGTATTGCTGGGGATTGCGGCATTTGTGCCCCCGGCGGTTCGGCTGTATCACCTGATGGTGGTGGATTATGGGTACTACTCAGAGCTTGCGCTGCGCAACCAGACCCGAACAACCTATGTGAACGCGGACCGGGGAACCATATACGACTGCAACATGAATGTGCTGGCCGCTTCGGAGAGCGTGGAGAACGTGTACCTGGATCCCCATGAGCTGAAGCAGTCCAAGGCGGATGTGGAGGCCATTTCCTTATTTCTGGGGGAGCTTCTGGATAAGGATCCGGATTGGATCGCAGAGCAGGCGGTGAATTTCCGGCAGCGCTACCGGCAGGTGGGTGCCGGAATCGACCGGGATACCGGGTCGGCGATCCGGGAGTACATCCGCCAAAACAACATCTCCGGCATCCACCTGGAGCCGGCTGCCAAGCGGGTGTATCCCATGGGCACCCTGGCGGCCCAGGTCATCGGCTTTACCAATGCCGGAGGGGATGGCGTGGAGGGGGTGGAGGCTGCCTACAACAGCTTCCTCTCCGGAGGCTCGGGGAGGGTGATTACCACCAAGGGCAACAATGAAATGGATATGCCCTTTTCCTACGAAAATTTCGTGGCCTCCCGGGGCGGAAACAGTGTGATCCTGACCCTGGATTCCACGGTTCAAAGCTGCCTGGAAAAGCAGATGGAGGCGGCCATTGCCCGCTATGATGTGCAAAACGGGGCCTTCGGTCTGGTGATGAACTGCAAAACCGGGGAAATTCTGGCCATGGCCACCCTGGGAAGCTATGATCCCAACGCCTATCTGGAGCTGAACGACCCGGAGGAAAGCCTTCGGATCGAAAAGCTGAGAATGGAATACCTGATGCAGCCGGAGGGCTCGGAGCGCTACATCCAGGGCAAGGAGCGTTACCAGCAGGAGCTTTCGGCGGCAAGACTGAAGCAGTGGCGCAACCGGGTGATCTCCGACGGATATGAGCCTGGCTCCACCTTCAAGGTACTGACCATGGCGGCGGCCCTGGACTGCGGGGCCATTGATCTGAATACCTCCTTCCACTGCTCCGGGTCGGAACGGATTCCGGGGCGATCCCAGCTGCTGCACTGCTGGCGTTCGGCGGGCCATGGGGCGGAGAAAACTCCCCAGGCATTGCAGAACTCCTGCAATATTGCCTTTGCCCACATCGCCCTGAAGCTGGGGGGCGAGCGGTTTTATGAATACATACAGAAATTCGGCATCCTGGAGAAAACGGGAATCGATCTGGCGGGGGAGAGCAAGGGTGTTTTCTTTGACAAGCAGCTGGTGACCAATACGGACAAATGGGGGACGGCCTCCCTGACCTCCGGCTCCTTCGGCCAGACCTTTAAAATCACGCCGCTGCAGCTGGTACGGGCGATTTCCTCGGTGGTGAACGGCGGGAATCTGCTGGAGCCGTATATTGTCTCCGAAATACTGGATCCCCAGGGGAATACAATCCTCAAGCAGGAGCCTGTGGTGGTGCGCCAGACCATTTCCGGGGAAACCTCCGACACCATGCGGGAGCTGATCCGGTCCGTGGTGACGGAGGGAACCGCAAAAAATGCCAATGTAGCCGGGTTCTCCATAGGAGGAAAGACCGGAACCAGCGAAAAAATTGATGTTTTTGACGAGAATGGTCAGCGGGTTCAGGATAAAATCGTATCATTTGTGGGGATTGCGCCTATGGAGGATCCGGAGTATATTGTATTGGTGGCGCTGGACACTCCCTCCCGGCAGACGGGAATCTATATCTCCGGCGGCGTTATGGCGGCGCCCACAGTGGGGGCGGTGATGGCGGATATTCTGCCGTATCTGGGAGTGGAGCGCAAATTTTCCCAGGATGAGCTTGCCGGTCAGGAAATTGTGGTGGAGGAGTTGATGGGGCTGACCGGGGCGGATGCCCAGAAGCTGCTGAAAAAGGCGGGGCTCACCCCGCGGCTGATCGGCAGCGGAGAAACGGTAACCGGGCAGATTCCCACGGCGGGACAGACCGTTCCCGGAGGAAGCCAGGTGCTCCTTTACCTGGGAGAGCGCCCGCCGGAGCTTACGGTGGAGGTGCCGGATTTTTCCGGAATGAACCGGCAGCAGGCCGGGGATGCCGCCGGGGCGCTGGGGCTCTATATCCTGGTGACAGGAAACGACGGCGTGGCTGCGAATGTTGTGGTCACTGCCCAAAATACAGCCCCGGGAACCACAGTTGGCGTGGGAACAACCATTACACTGGAATTTAAAGATACCACCGCCCGGGACTAGGGAATCAGATTTTCCCAGGGCGGTCAGGAGGGTACGATATGAAATTACGAGAGCTGATGAAGGGTATCCCCGTGCTGGAATCCACCGCCGATCCGGAGCTGGAAATCACCGGCGTTGTCTATGATTCCCGAAAGGCGGCGCCCGGGGTGCTGTTTGTAGCGGTTTCCGGCTTCGCCTCCGATGGGAACCGGTTCATCCCCATGGCTATGGAGAAGGGGGCCGCTGCCGTGGTCACCGCAAAGAGGCCTGAGGGGGAGGTGCCCTATGTGCTGGTTGCGTCGGACCGGCTTGCGCTGGCCCTGATCGCGGCCAATTACTATGACCATCCGGCCCGGAAGATGACCATCATCGGTGTTACGGGGACCAACGGAAAAACCTCCGTGACCCTCCTGGTGAAGCATGTTCTGGAAGCTTGCCTGGGGGCAAAGGTGGGCCTGATCGGTACCATGGAGAATCTGATCGGAACGGAATCCATCCCCACGGAACGGACTACTCCCGAGAGCTTTGAGCTGCAGGGCCTGTTTGCACGGATGTACGAGGCGGGCTGCACCCATGTGGTGATGGAGGTTTCCAGCCACGCTCTGACCCTGGAGCGGGTGGGGGGAATCCGGTTTCAGGTGGCGGCCTTTACCAACCTGACGGAGGATCATCTGGATTTTCATAAGACCATGGACGCCTACTGCGACGCCAAGGCCGAGCTGTTCCGCCGCTGTGACCGGGCGGTGGTCAATCTGGACGACAGCTATGCGCCAAGAATGCTCTCGTGCTGCAGCTGCCCGGTAGTGACCACCTCTGTCCGGGAGCAGGCGGATATTCAGGCCAGGGATGTGGAGCTCCATTCCCGGGGAATCCGTTTTACCGCGGTGCAGGAGGGGGAGGCGGTTGCCGTTGAACTGCCGATTCCCGGCAGGTTCACGGTTCACAATGCGCTGACGGTGTTGGGAATCGCCTGTAGTCTAGGAATTCCCATGGAGGATTGCGCCCGGGCGCTGTCCCGCGCCAAGGGCGTCAAGGGACGCATCGAGGTGGTGCCCACACCCGATCAGCCCTACACGGTGCTCATCGACTATGCCCACACCCCGGATGGTCTGGAGAATATCCTGCGCTCCGTGCGGGACTTCTGCCGGGGGAGGGTTATTGCGGTGTTTGGCTGCGGCGGAGACCGTGACCCTATGAAGCGGCCCATTATGGGACACATCGGCGTGGGACTTTCGGATTTCGCGGTGATTACCTCGGACAATCCCAGAACGGAGGACCCCATGGCCATCATCCGGGACATCCTGAAAGGGGTAAATCAGGAAGACGGGGAATATATTGTTATCGAAGACCGGCGCAAAGCTATCAGATATGCTATGGACATTGGGAAAAAAGATGATATAATTATCCTGGCGGGGAAGGGCCATGAAACCTATCAGGACATCGGCGGCCGGAAACACCATCTGGACGAGCGGGAAGAGGTCGCGGCTCACCTGTCAGAAATGAGGAAATAAAATGGGCACAATTACATTGAAGCAGGCTGCCGCCTGGTGCGGCGGCTTTGTGGAAGAGAAATATGCCGACGTAACCTTCCTTGGCGCCTGCAACGATACCCGGAGTCTGGAGCCCGGGCAGCTGTTTGTGGCGCTGCAGGGAGCCAGGGACGGCCACGTCTTTATCCCCGCGGCAATGGAGAAGGGAGCGGCTGCCGCACTGTGCAGCCGAAGCGTGGGGGATTATCCCGCAATTGTGGTGGAGGATCCACGGGTAGCTCTGGGGGATATTGCCAGGGAGGAGCTTCGCCGGATTGGCATGAAGGTGGTGGGCGTCACCGGTTCTGTGGGTAAGAGCACCACCAAGGAAATGATCGCCCGGGTTCTGGAAAGTACATACGTCACCCGAAGGACCCCTGCCAACCACAACAACGATATCGGCATGCCCATGGCAATCCTTGCCATGGGAGAGGATACCCAGGTGGCGGTGCTGGAAATGGGAATGAATCATTTCCGGGAGATTGCCTACCTGTCCCGGATCGCTATGCCGGATATGGCGGTGATCATCAACATCGGCACCAGCCATATGGAGTATCTGGGCTCCCAGGAGGGAATCCGGAAGGCAAAAATGGAAATCCTGGAGGGTATGGAGCCTAAGGGAAAGCTTTTCCTGAACGGCGACGACGTGATGCTCAAGAATCTTCCCAAGGCGCCGCTGCAGGCCGTCACCTATTTCGGAACGGAAGCCGGGTGCGCCGTTCGGGGGACGGACATTCGCCAGGAGCCCGGAAAAACCTTCTTCACTTTGGAGTATGATGGGAAGCGCCTGGGCGTGGAACTGGGACTGGAAGGGCGGCATTACGTGCATGATGCCCTGGCAGCTGCCGCCGTAGGATTGTCTATGGGGGTTTCCGGTGAAAAAATTGCCGAGAGCCTCAGAACCTTCCATAACCTTTCCGGACGGCAGGAAACCTTTGAGGCCAGAGGCTATACCATTATCCGTGACTGCTACAACGCGGGCCCGGAATCCATGGCGGCAGCGTTGGCGGTTCTGGGCAGCAGGAAGGGAAGAAGAATTGCTGTTCTGGGAGATATGCTGGAGCTTGGTGTCTGTACCCAGGCGGAGCATTACCGAATCGGCAGAATTGCGGCGGAGAACGCGGATCTGCTGTTCGCCTTCGGACCCAATGCGGATCGGGTAGCCAGCGGCGCCCTCACCGGGGGCATGCCCCGGGAAATCATTTTCAGCTATACCGACCGGGACGCGTTGGCCGCTGAGCTGAAGCGGATGGCGAAGCCCGGGGATGTGCTGCTGTTCAAAGGAAGCAGGGGAATGCGGATGGAGCTGATTCTGGACGCGTTCCTGAGCAATGATACGGAGGAAACGGTGCAATGACGAGAATTTTGATTACGGCTGTGATCTCCTGTGCCCTGACCGGGCTGCTGGGCTATCTTCTTCTGCCGGTGCTCCACGCGCTGAAGGCAGGCGCTTCCATCCGGGAAATCGGGCCTACTTGGCACAACAACAAAACCGGAACCCCCATTATGGGAGGACTCATGTTCATCTTTTCCTCCCTGCTTTGCCTGCTGGGGAATCTGGGCTCCATGGAAGACTACTCCGTCTTCTATGTGCTGCTGCTCTCCCTTTGCTTTGGCCTGATCGGTTTTTTGGATGATTTTACCAAGATCCGTTTCAAACGGAATCTGGGACTGACCTCCGCCCAGAAGGCCATGCTCCAGATGGCGGTATCGGCCCTGTTTCTGTATGTGATGTACAAGACCGGCGGCATGTCCAGCGTCCTGTATATTCCCTTCATCAACGTCTGCTTCCATGTGCATCCGCTGGTGTATATCTTCTTTGCCATGTTCGTCATGGTGGGCTGCGTCAATGCGGTGAATCTGACGGACGGGGTGGACGGGCTCAGCAGCTCCGTGACGGTGCCTGTGATGGTGTTCTTCACGGCGGCTTCCGTCAGTGCCGGACGGTATGATCTGGCGCTGCTGCCTGCCAGCCTGGTGGGCGGTCTGGCCGCGTACCTGTGCTACAACTGGCACCCGGCAAAGGTTTTTATGGGGGATACCGGTTCCCTGTTCCTGGGCGGCGTGGTCTGCGCTATGGCCTTTGCGCTGGATATGCCCATGATTCTGATCCTGGTTGGCTTTGTCTATATTGTGGAAACCCTGTCCGTGATTCTGCAGGTAAGCTATTTTAAGCTGACCCACGGGAAGCGGCTGTTCAAAATGTCCCCCATCCACCACCATTTCGAGATGTGCGGATGGAAGGAGGAGCGGATTGTGCTGACCTTTGCGGCGGTGTCCGCCCTCATGTGTGTGATTGCCTGGTTCGGGATTTCCGAGCGGGTATTGTGATTCCCCCGGAAGGAGATTTGATTGGCCATGCAGAGAAAAACTCTGTATGCCAAAGATAACCGCCCCGCCGCTTCATCCCGGCAGGGCGATCACGTGGATCTTCCTTTTTTGATACTTGTGCTGATTCTGCTGGCGCTGGGGCTTGTGATGCTCTATTCTGCCAGCTACGCCCAGAGCGAGTACGATACCGGATATCAAAGCTCTGTTCGCTATTTCCAAAAACAGGCGGTCTGCGCCGGAATCGGGCTGGCTGCTTTCTGGTTTTTCAGCCGGATTCCCGTCCAGGTTTGGTTCCGGCTGGCCTGGCCTCTGTATGCGCTGAGCATCGTTCTGCTGCTGAGCGTTCTGGTGGTGGGGGAAGAGGTGAATGGTGCCAAGCGCTGGATTAATCTGGCGGGGCTCCAGTTTCAGCCCTCGGAGGTAGCCAAATTTACGCTGATCCTACTGCTTGCCAGGCTGACGAGAGGCTTTGGCTCCGAGGCGAAGAAATTCCGGTTCGGAGTGCTGGGGTTTGGCGCGGCACTGCTGGGGATCTTAGTGCCCCTGGCGCTGGAGAAGCACCTGAGCGCCATTATGCTGATGGGCATGGTGGCGGTGGTCATGATGTTCGTCGCGGGCACCAGAGCCCGCTGGCTCCTGGCCGGGGCAGGCGCAGCAGCGGTGTTCGTGGCGGTTTATGTCAGCCTGATGGGATATGCCGGGGACCGGATCAGCGCGTGGCTTCACCCGGAGCTGGATCCCGGGGACACCGGGTATCAGATCCTACAGTCGCTGTACGCCATCGGCTCCGGGGGACTGTTCGGTTTGGGCTTCGGAAAGTCCCGGCAGAAATATCTGTATTTGCCCTTTCAGTACAACGATTACATTTTCGCGGTAATATGCGAGGAATTGGGGCTTGTGGGAGCCCTATGCATTATTTTCTTGTTCTGCGCCCTGATTCTGCGGGGATACTGGATTGCCCTTAGGGCCCGGGACCGGTTTTCCACGGTGCTGGCCGCGGGGCTGGTCACGCTCATTGCCGTTCAGACGATTCTGAATCTGTGCGTAGTAACCAATCTGCTCCCGTCCACGGGAATATCCCTGCCGTTTTTCTCCTACGGAGGAACAGCGTTGGCGGTGAACCTGGGGGAAATGGGGATTGTGGCACAAATCTCACGATTCCGCAACCACAGAAAAATACAGGAGGCTTCACTATGAATCTGATTTTTACCTGCGGCGGCACAGCCGGCCATATCAATCCTGCCATCGCGGTTGCCAATATGATGAAGGAGCGTTATCCCCAGTGCCGGATCCTGTTTATCGGAGCCACCGGGCATATGGAGGAGAAGCTGGTGCCTCAGGCCGGGTACGAGCTGAAATGTCTTCCGGGCTCCGGCCTCAGCCGGGGGAAGAACCTGGCGGCTTTGAAGCAGAATGTTCACGCGGTGAAATGTGTTGTCAGCGCGGTGGGGCAGTGCAAGCGGGTTTTTCGGGATTTCCAGCCGGACGCGGTGATCGGAACCGGCGGGTATGCCAGCTTTCCGGCGCTGCGGGCCGCCCAGTCCATGGGGATTCCCACCTGCGTCCACGAGAGCAACGCGCTGCCGGGCCTGACCACAAAGATGGCGGCGAACAAAGCCAGCCGCGTGCTGGTCGCCTTTCCTGAAAGCGTTTCCCACTATAAGCACCCGGAGCGGGTGGAGGTGGTGGGAATGCCGGTTCGCCGGGAGTTTATCTTCACCGACAAGGAAAAGGCAAGGAAGGAACTGGGGCTGGACAGCCGGCCGCTGGTGGTTTCCGCCTTTGGCAGCAATGGCGCCAAGGCGATGAACGAGGCTGTGGCGGGGCTTTTCCGGCTGGAGAAGGACGCGGGCTTCCCCTTCCAGCATATCCATGCCACCGGCCGGTTCGGCTGGGAATGGATGCCCGATCTGGTGCGCAGCCAGGGCGTGGACCCCGATGTCGACAAGAGCATTGATCTGCGGGAATATATCTACAATATGGCGACGGTAATGTCCGCGGCGGATGTGATCATCAGCCGGGCAGGTGCTTCCACCTGCAACGAAATCGGCGCCTGCGGGATTCCGAATATTCTGATTCCGTCCCCCAATGTGACCAACAACCATCAGGAGAAGAACGCGAGAATGCTGGCGGATCGGGGGGCAGCCGTGCTGATCCTGGAGAAGGACTGCACGCCCCAGCGGCTCTATGACGAGATTACGGCTCTGCTCAATGATCGGGACGCCCGGGAGCAGATGCGTGACAGGCTCCGGGAAATGGTCCGGCTGGATGCCACGGAGCGGATCTGCGATATTGTGGAGGAGCTCTGTAAACGATAATCCCCATACCCCAGGAGGAACAATATGGATACAAAACAGAAAAATCCGGAAGCCCCCCGGAAGGCTCCCCAGAAACGAAGGCCTCCTTCGGATGGGACAAGGTCCGGCCAGCCCCAGGCGCAAAATCGCCGGCAGGGGGAGTATAAGCGTACGCCGCCCCAGGGCGCCAGCCTCTATGGTGCCCCTACGGGAGGACGGCCCGCCGCGCCCAGCCGCACCGTGGGGAAAAAGCCTAAGAAGGAAACGACCTTGCAGAAGCTGCTGAAAAAGGGTACCTCCGCGGCGAAGAAGGCGAATACCTCCCGGGAAAAGGTGATCCGCGCCCAGAAGCAGATCCAGTCCCAGCGCAAAAAAAAGCGGGCAAGACGTTATGACACCCCGGCGGTAATCTATACCGATCCCAAACCCTTTAACCGGACCAGACTGCTGGTACAGCTGATGACGGTGGCAGCGGTGGTGATCGCCCTGGTGCTGGGGCTGTCCGTATTTTTTAAGGTGAAAACCATTACCGTTGCCGGGGCGGAAATCTACAGCCCCTGGAAAGTCCGGGAGGCTTCGGGGATCTCCGAGGGGGACAACCTTCTGACCTTCAGCCGCGCCAGCGCAATCGCCAAAATCCGCTCGGAGCTTTCCTATGTGGACAAGGTCAGAATTGGTATAAAACTGCCCGATACGGTTAATATTTACATTGAAGAGCTGGAAGTGGTTTACGCCATCAAGTCCCAGGACGGCATCTGGTGGCTGATGACCTCGGACGGCCGGATGGTTCAGCAGTCGGACAGTGCTTCCGCGGAAAAGTATACCAAGGTGCTGGGCGTAGCCGTGGAGAGCCCTCAGGTGAATGCCCAGGCCGTTGCCGTGGAGGCGGTTCCCACTGAAACCGGCGAAGCGGGCGAAACGGTTCCCGTTACCGTGACCGGCGCCCAAAGGCTGTCCGCGGCTTTGCAGATTCTCAAGGCGCTGGAGGCCAACGATATTGTGGGTGAAGCGGCCAGTGTGGATGTTTCCAGTACCAACGCCATCGAGCTGTGGTATGGTCTTCGGTATCAGGTCAATCTGGGGGACACGGCCAATATGGAGTACAAAATTGCCTGTATGAATGACGCGATTCTCCAGCTCAGCGACTACCAGACCGGAAAGCTGGATATCAGCTTCACCACCGGGGGAGAACAGGTTATTTATACACCTTTCTCCTGAAGAGAACCCAAAATATGAGAATTATGTAAATATTTTAGCGAATAAACAGATTTTCTATTGACCAAATCACAATTTGGGGATAGAATATATGAGTGTAACTGAAATTCCCGGCAGCGCCCTCCGGGGCCCCGGCTGCCAATCGATACATAGGAGGAAGAGCATATGTCCGAAAGTTTGCAGGATCGCGTTGTGAAAATTAAGGTAATCGGTGTCGGCGGCGCCGGAAATAACGTTATCAACCGGATGATCGACGCCGGTGTGGGCGGCGTGGATTTTGTCGTGGTCAACACGGATAAGCAGGACCTGAACAAGTCCGTTTGCAAGAATAAGATTCAGATCGGTGAGAAGCTGACCGGAGGCATGGGCGCAGGCTCCAAGCCCGAGATCGGCCGCAAGTCCGCCGAGGAATCTCGTGCTGCCATCTCCAAGGCTCTGGAAGGCACCGATATGGTGTTTATTACCGCCGGTATGGGCGGCGGAACCGGCACCGGAGCGGCTCCCATTGTGGCGGATCTGGCTCACGAGGCAGGAATTCTCACCGTGGGCGTAGTAACCAAGCCCTTCAGGTTTGAGGGCGCCAACCGGATGCGTCAGGCTGAGCAGGGCATTGCTGACCTGGGCGGGAAGCTGGACTCCCTGATCATTATCCCCAATGATCGGCTGAAGTACGTGACCGATCAGAAGATTACCTTTGCCAACGCTTTTGGCATTGCCGATGACGTTCTGAAGCAGGCGGTTACCTCCATTTCCGAGCTGGTGGGCTTCTCCAAGAACGTGATTATCAATCTGGACTTTGCCGACGTTTCCACCGTTATGAAGGACGCTGGTCGGGCCCATATGGGCGTTGGCACCGCCTCCGGCCGAGAGAAGGCGGAGCAGGCTGCCACTGCCGCCGTTTCCAGCCCCCTGCTGGAAACCTCCATCAACGGTGCTACCGGTGTTCTGGTGAATGTGACAGGCTCTTCGGAAATGACCCTGGATGATGTGGAGACCGCTGCCGGAATCGTGCAGGAGGCCGCCAATCCCGATGCCAATATCATTTTCGGCGCAACCTGCTCCGATGAGTTCCAGGATGAGATGCGGGTCACAGTGATTGCCACCGGTTTTGATCTGCAGCCTGAGAGCTTCGTTCCCAGAACTGCCGCAGCCAAGACCGCTCCCGCCGAGAAGGGATTCGTACCCGAGGACATCGATACGCCTGTGGCCGCTGCCAGACAGCAGCCTGTAAAGCCTACGGACGTCAGCGACATTGACGAGATTTTCAGCATTTTCAAACGCTGAGCAGCTGCCATGCATCCCGGCCCATTGAATCGGGTCGGGATGCTTTTGCATTGGGGAAAGGAGGGCAGCCATGGAAGCTTATGGCGCGCTGGCGGAAAGCTATGACCGCCTGACAAATGATGTGGACTACGGGGCCACGGTGGAATTCTATGATGAGATTCTGAAGCGGGAGGGGGTCACGCCCCGATCTGTGGCGGATCTGGCATGCGGGACAGGCTCCGTGGGCATCCTCTTCGCCCAAAGAGGTCTGCGGGTCATCGGTGTGGATATTTCCGAGGAAATGCTGACCGTGGCACAGCAGAAGGCGGCGGAGCTGGAGAACCCACCCAGGTTTATCTGCCAGAGCCTTCAGGAGCTGACCCTTTCCAGGGCTGTGGATCTTGCGGTATGCGCGTTGGACAGCCTGGATTACATCATTAACCCCGATGACTGCGCCCGGGCCATCCGCCGGGTATATAAGGCACTGAACCCAGGTGGAACATTTATCTTTGATGTGAATACACCCCGGAAGCTTCGCGCCATGGATGGCCAGGTTTTCCTGGACGAGGATGAAGATGTTTACTGCGTCTGGCGGGGAGAATTTGACGAAAATACCGATATCTGCTCCTATGGAATGGATTTATTCCAACGCCGGGGCAAGACCTGGGTCCGTTCCTTTGAGGAGCACCGGGAATATGCCTATACCCGGGAACAGCTGGTGGGTTTTCTCAGGAGTGCGGGCTTTTCCCGGATTGAGGTGTTCGGCGACCGGAAATTCCGGGAGCCTGAACCGGAGGAACAGAGAATCTATATCAAAGCGAGAAAGGGAATTGTCAGATGAAGGATTATCTTGTACGCGGCATGAGCATGGACGGTTTTGTGAAGGCTGTGGGGATCCGCTCCACCGAGTTGGTCAGAAGGGGAGCCCAAATCCAGAAAACTACCCCCAACGCCACTGCGGCCTTTGGGCGGGCTCTTACCGCTGCTTCCATGATGGGCAATATGCAGAAGTTGGACAACGGTTCCCTGACACTCCAGGTCCGGGGAGGCGGGCCCATCGGAACCATTACCGTGGTTTCGGATGCGGTTGGAAATGTACGCGGGTGTGTAACCGAGCCAAAGGTTCCCCTGGTGGAAAAGTATCCGGGGAAGCTGGATGTGGGCGCCACCGTGGGTACGGACGGAACCCTGACGGTGATTCGGGATCTGCAGATGAAGGAGCCCTATATCGGCTCCACGGAGCTGGTTTCGGGTGAGATTGGGGACGATGTGACCGCGTACTTTGTCCAGAGTGAGCAGACCCCCACAGCCTGTGCTCTGGGGGTGCTGGTGGACCGGGATCTGAGCGTGAAGGTTGCGGGGGGATATTTGCTGCAGCTGCTCCCCAATGCGCCGGAGGAGGTCGTTGACAAGCTGGAGAAGGGAATTCAGCGTTCCGGTGCGGTAACGCCCATGTTGGACGCCGGTATGACCCCCGAGGAAATTCTGGGGCAAGTGATGGGGGATCTGGGTGTGGTTTTCTTGGAAACAACCGAGGTTTGCTACAAGTGCTACTGCTCCCAGCAGCGGGTTGAGAGCGCCCTCATCAGTCTGGGGAGAAAGGAACTGGAGGAAATTGCCGAAGAGGGAAATTCTTTCCCGGTGGAATGCCAGTTCTGTGACCAGATTTACCGCTTTACCCCGGAGGACATCCGGCAGTTACTGAAGAAGATCTGAGGAATGTCCCGGGGCGGAAGCAGGCAAGAGAAAGCGTGCGTTTTTCCGGGGATGGGGACGCTGTTTTGGTATCATGAGGGTAACAGGAGGGGATGACGTTTTATGGATTTGTATACGGCAGCAATTCTGATTACCATGTTGTTCCTTCTGATCACCATTGCGGACATTTCCACAAACCGTCTGGTCACGAAAGCGACAAAGGTCCGCTCGGTGATTACAAGCCTTTTGATTGCCGGTTCCGCATTGGGGGAGTGTGTGGGTGTACTGACAAACGGCGCAGCCGCTTCCTTGCTGATTCCTCACAAAATCGCGAAGGCTGTTGAGTTCAGTATGGCTCCAGCAATCGGTGTCGCTGCCGCGATTGCCTACGGAGATCCGAAGAAGCCGAAGCTTGCCATTGCCCTGGCTGCGGCCCATGGGGTCTTTGAATGGGTCGGTGTATATTTTGAATGGGTTTTCAGCGTGGATGCCGGGAACATCTATCACCGTGAGGGACTCTATGGGATCTACGTGGTCATGTTTATCCTGTCTGTGATTTACTGCTTCGTCAGCATTATCCGCGGTGGAAAAGCGTATCAAATCGGAATTGACTGTGTTCTCGTTTTGACACTCCTGCTGCTTGCTGTTGGAATCGGAATTCAATTCATTTTTTCAGGTATCCGAATTGATTATCTTTGTATTTCCATGGGCAATATGCTCTTCTACATCCGCCATTATAAGATCATGCTGCAGGTGGATGCGGTTACAAGGCTGCTCAACCGTAGGTGCTATGACGTAAACATAACCGATATAGGCTCCCGGGCTGTGGTCTTGCTCTTTGACATTGATAAATTCAAACAGGTAAATGATACATACGGGCATTCCGCGGGGGATGCCTGCCTGAGGAAGGTTGCCCAGCAGCTGCGCAGCATCTACGGCAAGTATGGCCTGTGTTACCGCATCGGCGGGGATGAATTCTGTGTGATTCTTCAGGACAATATTGAAAAGGCGGAAGAAATGAACCGCCGGTTCTTGGCCGCCATAGAGCGGCTCCGGCAGGAAGACGGTACAATGCCGGGGGTTTCCATGGGGTATGCGTGTTTTGACGAAGCATCCGCCCATATTCAGGATGTGGTCGAAGAAGCGGATGCCATGCTGTATCAAAATAAAAACGCATAGGGCCTCGATTGCTTTTGCTGAGGGGTTCCGTTTCCTTGACGGCAATGCGTCAGAGCGCCTCTCCATTCAGGAGTAATATGCCGGGAATTCTCCTTTGGGTGATTTTAAATCAAACAAACAGTAGGAAATTTTGCAGGTAGAATTTTGTGGGAATTTAGGATAATAATCAAGTTTTTCCATCTTTTTTTGACTTTTGCCTCGCTTTACTCCCTGTTTAGTTGTGTAGCCTGAATTCTGTAAAAATTATTCCATACACAGGTAATTAAAAAAGAAATTTCATTTATAACATGATAAATCCAGTAAAAGTATCGCATTATCGGAACACTTTACACTAAAATATCTTTTAGAATTTGTAGACTTAATTAACATATACATCATAAAATCATCTGGCGTCAAAAGTTTCGGAAACTACCGATTTCTTTGATTGAGTGTTGAAATCTGTTGCAAATAATTTGTATAGGATAATTCTTGCGGAATTTAGGATGAAACCTAAACTCTGCCCAGAATTATCCTATACAATCCGGCGCGCGGATATCCAGCA
>JBJEYY010000274.1:0-4964 GCA_051887095.1 Faecousia sp.
CTATCCTATTATGGGTCAAAATATGGGTCAGGAGGTTCTATGCAGAAATACAAAATTTTTATCCAAACTTTTGCCTCGTAAAAGCAAAAGAAAAGTCCTGAAATCATACGATTTCAGGACTTTTTATGGTTGCGGAGGCAGGACTCGAACCTACGACCTCCGGGTTATGAGCCCGACGAGCTTCCAACTGCTCTACTCCGCGATATGGGTGCTTTTGATTACCTGTGAATTATAGCACAGGGGAAGGAGTTTGTCAAGGCTTATTTTTGCAGGTATTGGTATGGGCGTTGGATGGGGAAAGGGCCTGGAAATTGGGGGGGATTTCCCGGAAGCGGTTGACAAGGGGTGCCGGGGCGAATATAATCAGGAAAAAGGGATTCGCCGCGGTGGGGCTCCTGAGGGAGCGGTACTGCGGGGGATACCGGACGAAGGGGGGAGCCTTTGCCGCCGGACGCGGCGGGGCTCGCCGGATTTGCCAGGGGGAGGACAAAATGACAAAGGATTTGGAACAGGCCCGCCGGATGCTGGAGGGCGAGTACACCTGCGTGGTTTGCAGGGAAGATGTGGTTTACACGGCCACGGAACGGGGGGTCAAGCCTCTGCTGGACTGGCTGGATCAGGGCTTGGATTTGACGGGCTTTTCCGCGGCCGATCGGGTGGTGGGACGGGCTACGGCCTTCCTGTACTGCCTGCTGGGGGTAAAGGAGGTTTATGCCCGGGTCATGAGCACACCTGCGGCCCAGGTGCTGCGGGATAACGGCGTGGCTATTTTTGTGGACCAGGAGGTTCCGGGGATCATCAACCGCCGCAAAACCGGTCCCTGTCCCTTTGAGAACGCGGTGCTTCACATTGACACCGCTCCGGAGGCGCTGGAGGCCATCCGGGCGAAAATGGCCCAGATGCAGGCGGGAGCTTAATTGGACAGCGAAAAACCGTGTCGGAAATGTCCGGCGCGGTTTTTTCATGGAAGAAGGGCGGGGAGGGGTCAGATCCGGAAGGCTTTGTCCCGCTCTCGCTGGACGGCCAGTGCCCGGGTGGTGATGCGGATAAAGTCCCGGGTGTATTTGGGGGCGTATTCATCCTTGCGGTAGCAGGCGTAGAAGTGCCGGTGGTTTTCGTAATCCTTCAGCGGGAAGAACTCTCCCCGGCGCTGACGCACATAGTCGTCCACATAGATGTCGGAGAGGATCATGCAGGCGCCGGCCTCCACGGCCACCCGGCGTCCCACCTCCAGAGAGTCGGTTTCCAGAAGCACATGGGGGGCAAAGCCGCACTTTCGGAAAAGCTTGTCCTGAATCACCCGGGCGGAGTGACCTTTGCTCAGATACACAAAGCTGTCCCCCTTGGCGGCTTCCACGTTCAAAGGGGTGCCGGAGAGGTTGCGTTTGGCAATGCCGGAATCCTTTCCCGCCAGAATGCCGATATTTTCCTTCTCGATGAGCTCATAGGCCAGATTGGAGCCGGTGGACTCCAGGGCCGCCAGGGCCAGATCAATGGCCCCGCTTCGCAGAAGCTCCTCCTGCTTGGCAGAGCCCGCCTCCGTCAGCTCCAGGGCCACATTGGGATACTGGGAGGAGAAGATAGGCAGCACCAGGGGCATGACCTGCATGGCCCGGGTGACACTGATGCCCAGGCGCAGACGGCCGGTATTCTCTTGGCGGATTTCCCGAAGCTGGGCTTCCAGCTCCGCGTTGGCCGCCAGCATGCGCTCCGCTGCCCGGAGGTATTTCTCCCCCGCGAAGGTGATCTGCATGGGACAGACGCTCCGGTCAAAAAGGGACAGACCGATTTCCTCCTCGATCTGCCGGAGCATCTGACTCAGGGAGGGTTGACTGACGAACAGCTTTTTTGCCGCGGCGGTAATGCTGCCGCTTTCGGCAATGGTTTTGAAATATTGAGCCTGTTTGAGGTTCATAAAAAATTGCCCTCCCTAATTGGATATTTCCAATGAAAAATATTATAGGGTCCCTATATCTATCATAAAGGATTTCTTATGAAAGTCAAGCTTTTCCTTGACTTATAATTTTATTATTATTATATACATCATAAACTATATATTGCAATTATGATAAGAAATGTGTACACTATAGCCATAGAGAAAAACAGAACGGAGGAAGTCAAATGGAGATTCTGAAAACCGCCGCGGCAGGAACCCTGGAATCCAGCGACTGTCTGGTGACGGTGGAGCCCGGGGAGGGCATTCACCTGGACTTAAGCAGCAGCGTCATGAACCAGTACGGCCGCCAGATCAAGGCCACGGTTCTGGAGACTCTGGAGCGGCTGGGTGTGTCCAACGCCAGCGTCACCGTGGTGGACAAGGGCGCTCTGGACTGCACCCTGAAAGCGAGAGTGGAGTGTGCCGTGTACCGCAGCAACGGTACGTCCGCGTCCAACATTCCCTGGGGAGGTGCGGTAAGATGATCAGAAGGCCCAAGCCCGAACGGTTCCGGCTCCGCCGGACCATGATGTTCATGAACGCCCAGAAGCCGGGCCTGATCAAAGACGCCTACATCTATGGCTGCGACTCCATCATGCTGGATTTGGAGGATGCCGTTGCCGAGAACCAGAAGGATGCGGCTCGGTTCTCCCTGTATCATGCCTTGACCACCATTGACTATGGCTCCACCGAGGTCATTGTCCGGATCAACGGTCTGGACACCCCCCACTGGCAGGAGGATATCCGGGTCTGCGTGGCCGGCGGCGCCGACGGCATCCGCATCGCCAAGTGCGAAAGCGCCCGGGATGTGCACACGGTAGAGGCCGCTGTGGAGGCTGCCGAGCGGGAATTCGGCGTGGAAGTAGGGAGAACTCTGCTGATGGCGGCGCTGGAAAGCCCCAAGGGCATTCTGAACGCCTATGAAATCTGCTCTGCCTCTGACCGGATGTTCGGCGTGGCCATCTCCGGCGGCGACTTCCGCAAGTGTATGCAGACTACCTTCCAGCCCGACGGCGTGGACATGCTGGCCGCTCGGGGACAGATGCTCCTGGCCGCCCGCGCTGCCGGAATCCAGTGCTTCGATACCGTGTTCACCGATCTGGATAACGAGGAGGGCTTCAAGGCCGAGGTTCTCCAGAACAAGGCTATGGGCTTTGACGGCAAGAGCCTGATTAACCCCAAGCAGATTAGGCTGGTGCACCAGGTCTTTGCCCCCACCGAGAAGGAAGTGCGGCAGGCCGAGGCTGTTGTCCGGGCTTTCACGGAGCAGTCCGCCGCCGGTATCGGCGTGTTCACGGTCAATGGCAAAATGATCGATGTGGCCTTCATCCCCGGCGCGCAGCGTACCCTGCGGCTGGCGAAGGCCTGCGGAATGTATGAGGGGGATCTGGTATGAAAAACGCGGTAGGCAGAGAAATTCCCGACGAGCTGCTGGTAAACGGCAAGCAAGGTTACCAGGGCAAGTATTATATGGACGGCAAGTACCTCCAGAAGGCCGCTCCCCGTACCCGGCGATATGAAAAGCCCCAGGAGAGCAAGATTGTCGCCTCTCTGGCGGAGGCCCTGAAGGCATGCGGCGCCAGGGACGGCATGACCTTCTCCTTCCACCATCACCTGAGAAACGGCGATTTTGTTGCCAATATGGTCATGCAGACTGCCATTGAGGAGCTGGGTCTGAAGGATCTGACCATCGCCGCTACCTCCCTGGGCGAGGCCCACGACCCCATTGCGGATTATATTGAGGAGGGCAAGGTCATCGGCATCCAGACCTCCGGCATTCGGGGCCGGATGGGCGAGGTGGTTTCCGCGGGCAAGCTGAAGACCCCCGCCATTATCCGCAGCCACGGTGGCCGTCCCCGGGCCATTGAGGCAGGGGAGGTCCATATCGACATCGCCTTTGTGGCGGCGCCTACCTCCGACTGCGTGGGTAACTGCCGGGGCATCGGCGGAAAGTCCAACTGTGGCTCCTTGGGCTACGCCATGACCGACGCCAAGTACGCCGATCATGTGGTGGTGGTCACCGACTGTCTGGTGGACTTCCCCAACTATCCCGCCTCTGTGGAGGCCATCGACGTGGACGCGGTGGTTGTGGTGGACTCCATCGGCAACTCCAAGAAGATCGCCTCCGCCGCAGCCCGGATCAGCCAGAACCCCCGGGATCTGATGATGGCGGAGAACGTGGCCAAGGTGATTGCCTCCACCCCCTACTTCAAGGAGGGCTTCTCCTTCCAGACCGGCGTGGGCGGCCCCAGTCTTGCTGCCAACCTGTTCCTGGAAAAGTACATGGACGAGCGGGGCATCAAAATGGGCTGGGCCATCGGCGGCATCTGCGGCCCCATGGTGGAGCTGCTGAAAAAGGGTAAGGTGGGCAAGGTCATCGACGTTCAGGACTTCGATCTGGATGCGGTGAACTCCATCAACCAGACCCCTGGACACTACGAAATGTCCGCTTCCCAGTACGCCAACCCCGCTAACAAGGGCGCTTTCGTCAACAAGCTGGACTTCGTGGTGCTGGCGGCCCTGGAAATCGACACCGGCTTCAATGTCAACGTGCTCACCGGCTCCGACGGTGTGCTTCGGGGCGCTCCCGGCGGACATCCCGACACCGCCGCGGGCAGCAAGGTCTGCATCATCGTCACCCCCCTGACCCGGGGTCGGATGGCCACGGTCTGTGAGAAGGTGGTCACCGTCACAACCCCCGGCGACTGTGTGGATGTGCTGGTTACGGACTACGGCATTGCCGTGAACCCCCTGCGGCCCGATCTCATCGAGTGCCTGGACAATGCGGGCATCCCCCATGTTACCATCGAGAGCCTGAAGGAGAAGGCCTACTCCCTGGTGGGCCGTCCGGATGACCTGGAGTGGGAGGACAAGGTGGTGGCGGTCCTGGAGGCCCGGGACGGCACCATTCTGGATGTGGTGAGAAAGATCAAGCCCGTGGAGCTGTAAGCCCTGAAGGTTCTGTAAACAGATAAATTGTTGTTTACACTACACGTTCCAAATAATCTGTCATTGCGAACCAGTCCGC
>JBJEYY010000275.1:0-4823 GCA_051887095.1 Faecousia sp.
GTGCGCACTGGTTCGCAATGACAGCATTTTCTGGCTCGCAATGACAGCGTTTATTGGTGCGCTAAACAAAAATTTATCGCTATGCTGACGGATTGGGACGGACAGAAACATTTTTTCGGGGAATTCCCTGTTGGGGCTTTAAAAATCCGGGGAAGTATTGTACAATATTGTCATTATTACGCGATCAATGCGGAAACAGGAGCGAAGATAAATTGGCGGAACAGGAAATGGAAATTCTCCAGGGCACCATCCGTGCCGTGGTATATCAGAACTATGACAACGGCTACGCGGTGCTGCGCCTGGGCGTGGGCGGAGGCCAGAATGTGACGGTGGTGGGAACCATCCCGCTGCCTGCCGTGGGGGAGCGGCTCATGGTTACGGGCCGCTGGAGCAGCCATGCCAGCTACGGGCGGCAGTTCGAGGCGGAATTTCTGGAGCGGCTGATGCCGGAATCTTCTCTGGAAATCCTGAACTACCTGTCCAGCCGGGTGATTAAGGGCATCGGCCCCAAAATGGCAGCCCGGATTGTGGAGTGCTTTGGGGAGGATACCCTGCGAATTATGGAGCGGGAGCCTGTACGGCTTTCCGAGGTTCCCGGGATTTCCCGGGAGCGGGCCAAGGCCATCGGGGAGGAATTCCGCACCCAGGTGGGCATGCGGCAGCTGATGGAATTCTTCGCGCTGCACCACCTCCCTGCGGAGCTGGCAGTGCGGACCTACAAGCTCTATGGGGAGAGCACTGTGGAGCTATTATACGATGATCCCTACTTACTGATGGACGAGGGCCTGGAGGCCCCCTTTGAGGCTGTGGACCGCTTCGCCATTGAGTTGGGTGTGGCGGGGGACGATCCCCGGCGGGTGGAAGCAGGAATTCTGTTTGAACTGAATTTCAACCTCTCCGCCGGGCACAGCTTCCTGCCGGAGGACAAGCTGACGGCGGCCACGGCCCAGCTGCTCAGCGTGGAGGCCCAGACCGTAAAGGACGGGATGGAGCGGCTGCTGGAAGCGGACCGGCTGGTGCGGCAGCATCTGGCGGGGATTCAGGTGATCTACCTTCCTCAGCTTTACGAGGCGGAGACCTACTGCGCGGAAAGACTTCTGCAGTTCGCCGCGGTGCGGATTCCGGAGCCCGCGGGGCTGGAAAGCAAGCTCCGCCGCGTGGCGGAGGAAAGCGGGATTTCCTATTCCGCGGAGCAGGAACGGGCCATCCGGGAAGCGGCGGTCAGCGGCATTTTGCTGGTCACCGGCGGTCCCGGCACGGGCAAAACCACGATTCTGAAGGGAATTCTATCTCTTTTCCAGCAGATGAAACTGAAATGCCTGCTGGCAGCCCCCACGGGGCGTGCCGCGAAACGGCTGACGGAGGTCACCGGGGAGGACGCTTCCACCATTCACAGAGCTTTGGAGGCGGGAATCGACCAGGCCACCGGGAAAATGATCTTTGCCCGGGATGAGGACAACCCCCTGAAGGCGGACGCGGTGATTGTGGACGAGATGTCCATGGTGGACATCCGGCTTTTGGACAGTCTGCTCCGGGCGATTCCCGCGGGGAAACGGCTGATTCTGGTGGGAGACCCGGACCAGCTGCCCCCGGTAGGGCCGGGGTTCCCCTTCGGGGACATGCTCCGCTCGGGTAGCTTAAGCGCGGTGCGCCTGACGGAAATTTTCCGGCAGGCCCAGCAGAGCCTGATTGTGATGAACGCCCACCGGGTCAATCAGGGCAAGATGCCGGAGCTGAAAACCGTGAATTCCGACTTTTTCTTTATGCGCCGCCAGTCCGAGGACGCGGTGGCCCAGACCGTGCGGGATCTGTGCGTTACCCGGCTTCCCAAGAATATGGGGATTCCCTCCGGGGAAATCCAGGTGCTTTCTCCCACCCGGAAGGGGATCGTGGGCACCGTGAATCTGAATGCCATGCTCCAGGCGGCTCTGAACCCGGCTTCTCCGGAGAAGAAGGAAAAGCAGTACGGGGAGTTCACCTTCCGGGAAGGGGACCGGGTGATGCAGATCCGGAACAACTATGATATCCTATGGAAGAAAACCGACGGCTCCGCCGTGGGTACGGGCATTTTCAACGGGGACGTGGGCACCATCGCCTCCATTGATCCCGGGGCGGAAACCATGACCGTGGTGTTCGACGACCGGGAGGCGGAGTACGATTTCACCCAACTGGGAGAGCTGGAGACCGCCTATGCCATGACCGTCCACAAGAGCCAGGGCAGCGAGTACCGGGCGGTGATTCTGACGGCCTGGAACGGGTCGCCCTACCTTCTCAGCAGGAGCATTCTGTACACCGCCATCACCCGGGCCAGGGAGCTGCTGATTATCGTGGGCCGGGAGGAAACCGTGGCGGTGATGACCCAGAACGCCGGGAAGAACCGCCGCTACACCGGGCTGAAGCTCCGGCTCCAGGGGAAAACGCAATGAGGTGGCTGCTGGAGCTGCTCTTCCCGCCCAAGTGTATGCTCTGCCGCCGGGTGCTGCGGCGGGGAGAAACGGATCTGTGCCGGAAGTGCCGTGCGAATCAGGAGCCCTGGGGGAATCCAAAAAGGAAACCGCAATTTCTTGACAGCATCACCGCTGTCTGGTATTATGAAGGGAATGTCAGACGTGCCATCCTGCGCTACAAATTCTATGGGGCGCGGCATCTGGCCGGGGGCTTCGGAAGGCTCCTTGCCATGCGGCTTTGTGAGAAGGATGAAGCCTATGACATTCTCACCTGGGTGCCGGTCAGCCGGCTGCGCAGGCTGACCCGGGGCTACGACCAGGTGGAGCTGCTGGCAGAGGCCGTGGGACGGGAGCTGAATACCGAAGCCCAGCCCACGCTGAGGAAGATCCGCCACAACCGCAGACAGTCCTCCATTGCCTCGGCCGCCCAGAGAAAAGCCAATGTGCTGGGGGCGTACCGGGTGATTTCCCCGGAGCAGATTCGAGGAAAACGGATTTTGCTTCTGGATGATGTGCTCACTACGGGAGCCACCGCCGGGGAATGTGCCCGGATGCTGCTCACCGCGGGGGCGAAGGAAGTTCACTGCGCCGTCATTGCGACGGCACGAAAGGAATAAAGGTGTGTGAAATATGGCTTTACTATCCAACGACCTGGGTGTTGATCTGGGTACATCCAATGTGCTGATTTACGCGGACGGAAAGGGCCTGGTGGTCCGGGAGCCCTGCGTGGTGGCACTGGACAAGAATACGGGAAAGATTCTGCAGGTGGGCGCTGCCGCCCGGAATATGCTGGGCCGTACCCCCGGCAATGTGGTGGCTATGAAGCCCCTGAAGGACGGCATTATCTCCGATCATGAAATGACCGTGCGGCTATTGCAGGAGCTGTTTAAGACCGCCACCAAGGCATCCATTTTTACTCCCAAGCCCCGTGTGGTCATCAGCGTTCCCAGCGGTGTTACCGAGGTGGAGGAGCGCAGTGTCATCAACGCCGCCATCGAAGCCGGCGCCCGAAGAGTGTTCCTCATTGAGGAACCCCTGGCCGCGGGACTGGGGGCCGGGCTGGACATTAAGGGACCCAGCGGCCACCTGGTGGTGGACATCGGCGGCGGCACCACGGACATCGCGGTGCTGAGCATGAACGGCGTGGCGGTTTCCTCGTCGCTGAAGGTGGCGGGAGATGCCTTTGACGAGGCCATTGCCCGCTATGTCCGCCGCCAGCACGGCGTGATCATCGGACAGGTCACCGCCGAGAGCATCAAGATTCAGATCGGCCAGGTATTCCCCCGGGATGAGGAGCTGAGCATGAACGTCAAGGGCCGGGATTTCAAGACCGGTATGCCTAAGGTGGTTACCCTGACCTCTACGGAAATCTATGAGGTGCTGCGCCGCCCCGCCCGGCAGATTGCCGACGAGGTCCTGGCTGTGCTGGAGCAGACCAGCCCCGAGCTGGTGTCCGACATCTCCGAAAACGGCATTACACTTACCGGCGGCTGCAGCCAGATCTGGGGCATGGCGGAGCTGCTGATGGAGCGCACCGGCATTGACTGTACATTGGCGGACGATCCGGATTCCTGCACGGCCTATGGCTGCGGCAAGAGCCTCAGTTGGATCAACCATATGCAGGAGGGCCCCATCAACATTGCCCGCCGCCGGGCCATGAGAGGGTAATATGGAAAAACGGGCGAAAATGGGATGGAATGCCCTGCGAATCCTCGGAATTGTGTACGCCATTCTGGGCGGTGTCTTTCTCGCGGTTGGCGCGGTGATTTTCTTCCTGGGTGACGCGGATTTGGAGCTGAAGATTGTTGGCGGTGTTTTTGTCCTGATCGGCGGGATTTTCGGGCTTCTGGGCGGCATTTTCCTTGCTGTGGAGTATGGGAAAAGGAAGCGGGCAGACCGGCTGATTGCCTCCGGAAGGTACATCTGGGGACAGGTAGTGGATTGTCAGATGAACTACAATGTCCGCGTCAAAGGGCGCAGCCCGGTGATTTTCGTGGTGAAGTATGTGGATGGGAGAGGGGTCTCCCACATCTTCCGCAGCCATGGGGTGAATACCTATCGGGACCCGGATTACATCGGCAAGCAGGTGAAGGTGTATGTCAGCGATGACAGCTTCCGCCACTATTATGTGGATGCCGAAACCCTGCTTCCCAACACGGTGGAGCATTGACGCTTCCCGGACTCGAAATGAAAACAAAAGCTGCAAAAAACGGCATGGCTTTGGCCATGCCGTTTTTGTTGGTGGCTTGAACCCAGATAATGCCCCGGTCCTACCCGGGGGAAAAACCTTAGTTCAGGCTATCGTCTTTCGTAAGTTGACTGGTAAATTGTTGTTTAGCGTAACAAAACATGCTGTCATTGCGAGCCAGTGCGCAC
>JBJEYY010000276.1:0-4783 GCA_051887095.1 Faecousia sp.
ACCGGGGGATTGCCACACCAGCGTGCGCGCTGGTTCGCAATGACAGTTCTATTTTAGTGTGCTAAACAACAATTTGTCATTCCCCCGCGCTCACAGGGCCCTTGCCTTGCACAGCTTGTACAGCTCCTCCGCGGCAAGCCTTGCCTTGGCCACCGGGGTGGCTCCCTTGGGGAAGCAGTAGTACAGCCGCTCGTTATCGCCGATGCAGATCATATCCCCGATTTCATACCAGTAGTAGTCCGCGTACAGGCTGTAGCAGGCCATGGGCTTCTGGGCGTAGTCCAGCCGCCCGTCGCAGCCCGTAAGGTGAAAGCCCTCCCGGGTCTGGACGAGCCTGCCCTGCCCTACCTTATATATATAGTGAAAATCTGCCAGCACGGCGATGTCCACTTCCGTGTCCAGCCGGTAGGTGCCATCCAGGATTTCCCGCCGCACCTGGTCCCGCTCCCAGGCGTACCAGTCCGGGATGTGGGGGTACTCCGTCTCCCCCTCCAGAGCCCGCATCTGGCCCAGCTCGGTCAGCTCCCATTGCTTGCCGCAGTGCCCGCACTTCAGGGTAGTACCCTTGCCCACCATTTCCCCCTCCGCATCGCAGTGAGGGCATTTGTAGAGGATCCGGTGGAGGCCGTCGGCCCGGAAATCCTCCCGGATCTCCAGCCCCTGCTCCTTCTGCCAGCGGAAGTGGTCAAAGCGGAAGGCCTCGTCCAGACCGTCGGACAGCTCCTTCACGGTCTTCTCCCGGATTTCCTCCTTGGTGTACAGACACCGCACCCGGGCGGAAACCGGGACGCTCTTTCGCACCTTTAATTCATTGTATAACGGATTCCGGGAGAAGGCCCCGAAGGTCTCCACCATCACCACACTGACCCCCAGCTTTTTGAGCAATACGCCCATCTTCCTGGGCAGGGGCGTTGCCGTGCCGTCAAAGGAGTAACTGGCCTCGGGGTACATGAGCACGCTGGTTTTCAATGTCTTGAAGCAGTATTCCAGATCCTGCACCAACCGCAGATCGGTGACAAACTTCTGGGTGGGTACGCAGCCGATGGCACGCATCAGCTTCTCCATCCAGCCATGCATCCCCACGAACCCGTCGGAGGTGCAGATGATGCAGTAGTCCCGGGGATAGAAAATCCGGCTCACAATCTGAAGATCCAGGAAACAGGAGTGGTTCATCAGAATCAGGCAGGGCTCCCCCTTCCCGATTTTGTCCATTCCCTCCACAGAATATGTAAAATGCGTCCCCAAAAGTCCGAAGGCCGACAGTCCCCGGATCAGGCTCCGGAAGAAGAGGTTGGGTTTTTTCGGCAGAACGTGCTCTCTGGCTGGCAGCGCCGCCACCAGATCGTAGTCCAGTTCCTTCACGCTGGTTTTCATGGTCGGTTCCCTCCCCGAAAGAAGAATTTTCGACCCCATTATACCCGAAACGGCCCAAAGCGTCAATGACCAACCCACGATCCGTTCGGGCAGACAAATTGGTGTTTGAAAGGGTGCGCTGCAAATTACCTGTCATTGCGAACCAGTCCGCTTAAGTGGTGTGGCAATCCCCCGGTTGAATGGAACCAGGTAACGATTACCACCAAAAATCGCAACGTTTTCCCGCTCTGTAGGGCAATTGTCGATACATTTCCCCTCTAACCGGGGGATTGCCACACCAGCGTGCGCGCTGGTTCGCAATGACATAAAACTTGAGGCGAAGCCGTTCAAACACCAATTTGTCGCTCTGTTTTCCCCTGCCCGGGGCTGGCTGCATCCAATCGTTCATTCAAATATACTGTATATTATACACTCCTATGTCCACTCATTTTCTGAATATCCCCTCTGAATATACGTATATTCCATTTATTTCTGAATATTCTTGGACTATTTCACAACTGATATCCAAATCCTTCCTTTTCAATTGTATTTATTTCCAATTGACATTGTATAATATACGCAGTATAATTCACTCATCAATCAACCCCGCCTCCCCGGCCTTAGGGGAGAATGAGAAAAGGAGAGAATATTATGAAAAAGCTGATGACCCTGATCCTCGCCGCCATGATGGTACTGTCCCTCTTCGCCGGCTGCGGTGCAAAGACCGATGCACCCGCCAACGAGCTGGGTCTGGTAACCCCCGGCAAGCTGACCGTTTCCATTTCCCCGGACTTCGCTCCCATGGAGTTCGTCGATCCTTCCAAGTCCGGTCAGGACCAGTATGTGGGCTTCGATGTGACCCTGGCCAAGTACCTGGCTGATGAGATGGGCCTGGAGCTGGTGATTATGCCCATGGACTTTGGCGCCTGCCAGACCGCCGTGGAAATGGGCACTGTGGATATGTCCATCTCCGGCCTCTCCAAGACCGAGGAGCGTGCCCAGAACTACAACCTGTCCGACTTCTACTACGCCGGTGACAACGAGACCCAGCAGGTTCTGATCACCGTGACAGGGAACGAGGGGAAGTACACCACCGCCGAGTCCGTTGCCGGTCTGAAGGTTGGCGCCCAGGCCGCTTCCCTGCAGGCCAACCTCTGCACCAACCAGCTGCCCGACACCGAGCTTGTGATCTTCGCCGACCTGACCACCGGCCTGATGCAGCTGAAGAACGGAGACTTTGATGTCATGGCCGTGGCCGATGGCAATGCCGACGCCATCATCTCCAACAACCCCGACATCATCAAGACCGGCTTTGAGTTCACCGTCACCTCCGACGAGGAGAACAACGTAATCCTGCTGAAGAAGGGCAGCGACGCCCTCACCGCAAAGGTCAACGAGCTGCTGGGCAAGGCCTACGACGCCGGCTACTACGGCACCTGGTACGCGGAAGCCAAGGAACTGGCCGGTATCGGCGTGGAAGTCTCCTACGACGAAAACGGCAACCCCATCACCGGTTGATTCCCACCCCCAAAGGACCGACGGCCCCGCCCGTCGGCCCTTGTCTGTCAAATAATCAGTACGATAAATTGTTGTTTACACTATACGTTTCAAATTATCTGTCATTGCGAACCAGTCCGCTTAAGTGGTGTGGCAATCCCCCGGTTAGATGGGAAATGTATCGAAAAGTGCCCGGAAAGAGTGGAGGTCGTTGCGATTTTGGGTAGTAATCGATACCTGGTTCCATTCAACCGGGGGATTGCCACGCCAGTGTGCGCACTGGCTCGCAATGACAGCGTTTTTTTACTAAACAACAACAATTTATCTCCCTGTCCGTATCATCGAAAAGAAAGGATCAAGTTATGGAATTTGCCCAGATCGGCGCCAATATCGTCAAAATCATGAGAGACTATTGGAAGGTGTTCCTCATTGAGGGCGTCTCCAACACCCTGATTCTCACCTGCATCGCGGTTTCCCTGGGCGCCATCCTGGGCACCCTGGTGGCCATCCTGAAGATGTCCCGGTTCCGCATCCTCCGCTTCATCGTCACGGCCTATGTGGAGATCATCCGCGGCACCCCCATTCTGCTGCAGCTGTACATCTTCTACTTCTGTCTGCCCCAGATGCTGCCCTTCCTGAAGCTCAGTGCCTTCATGTGGGTGGCCATCGCCATGTGCGTCAACTCCTCGGCCTACGTTTCCGAGGTCATCCGTTCCGGCATCCAGGCGGTGGACAAGGGCCAGACGGAGGCCGCCCGAAGCCTTGGTCTCTCTTCCGGCCAGACCATGCGGAAGGTGGTGCTGCCCCAGGCCATCAAGAACATCCTTCCGGCTCTGGGCAACGAGTTCGTCATGATCCTGAAGGAGACATCCCTCGCCTCCACCTTCTTCCTGGGTGATCTGATGACCTCCTACCAGAAGGTCAAGGGCGCCACCTTCCTGGGCTTTGAGTGCCTGCTCATTGTGGGCATCATCTACTTCTGCCTGACCTTCCCCCTGAGCAAGGTGGTCGGGTACTTCGAGAAGCGGATGGCCTCCGACAAATCCTACAAGAACCACCACAAGCACAAAAAAGCCGCCCAGGGAGGGAACGTCTGATGGAAATGATCAAAACCGTCAATCTGCATAAGAGCTTCGGCCATCTGAAGGTTCTCACCGGGGTCAACCAGACCATCGAAAAGGGCGAGGTGGTCTCCATTATCGGCCCCTCCGGCGGCGGCAAGAGCACGTTCCTTCGCTGCCTGAACCTGCTGGAAAAGCCCACCGAGGGCCAGATCTTCTTCGAGGGCAAGGAAATCACCGGCAAGAAGGTGGACATCGACCTGCACCGGCAGAAAATGGGCATGGTGTTCCAGCAGTTCAACGTATTCCCCCACCTGAGCGTCTGCGACAACGTGACCCTGGCCCCCAAGCTGCTGAAGAAAAAGACCGAGGCCGAGGCCACGGACATGGCCAAGGAGCTTCTGAATCGGGTGGGCCTCATCGACAAGCTGGACGAAATGCCCAGCAACCTCTCCGGCGGTCAGAAGCAGCGGCTTGCCATCGTGCGGGCCCTGGCCATGGAGCCGGACGTGATGCTCTTTGACGAGCCCACCTCCGCCCTGGACCCCGAGATGGTGGGCGAGGTGCTGGATGTCATCAAGGGCCTGGTGAGTACCGGCATGACCTCCGTCATCGTCACCCATGAGATGCGCTTTGCCGAGGAGGTCTCCGACCGGGTGCTGTTCATCGCCGACGGAAATGTGCTGGAGGAAGGGCCTCCGGCCGCTTTCTTCCACAGCCCCACCCACCCCCGGCTCCAGGACTTCCTCCGGAAGGTGCTGTAACCCCCCAGCCGGACACCCTGGTGTCCGGCTGCTTCCTTTTCGCCGAATCCCCCAACGATAAATTGTTGTTTACAATACACGTTCCAAGTTTTCTGTCATTGCGAACCA
>JBJEYY010000277.1:0-4737 GCA_051887095.1 Faecousia sp.
CCAGCGTGCGCGCTGGTTCGCAATGACAGTAAACTTGAGGCGTATGTTGTAAACAGCAATTTACCCATCTAACTGAAAAATCGGTTCATCCCCATTTCCGGGAATGAACCGATTCCTCATTTTATTACAGATGCAGCACCCGGTCCTTGATCTCCTGGGTTCTGCCCTGGTTCCAGAACTGCGTACCGATGTAGCCGCAGGTTCTTCGGGCCACGTTCATCTTGCTCTGATCCTTGTTGCCGCACTGGGGGCACACCCAGACCAGCTTGCCGTCATCCTCCTGAATGTCGATCTCTCCGTCGAAGCCGCAGACCTGGCAGTAGTCGGACTTGGTGTTCAGCTCGGCATACATGATGTTGTCGTAGATGAACTGCATGACCTCCAGAACCGCGTCGATGTTGTTCTGCATATTGGGCACCTCCACGTAGCTGATGGCGCCGCCGGGGGACAGCTGCTGGAATTCCGCCTCAAAGCTGAGCTTGGTGAAGGCGTCGATGGGCTCGGCCACATGGACGTGGTAGGAGTTGGTGATATAGCTCTTGTCCGTAATGCCGGGGATCAGGCCGAAGCGCTTCTGCAGGCACTTGGCAAACTTGTAGGTGGTGGACTCCAACGGGGTGCCGTAAAGAGAATAATCGATGTTCTCGGCGGTTTTCCACTCCAGGCACTTGTCGTTCATCTTCTGCATCACGCTGAGGGCGAAGGGCTTGGCCTCGGGATCGGTGTGGGACTTGCCAGTCATGTACTTGACGCACTCATAAAGACCCGCGTAGCCCAGGGAGATGGTGGAGTAACCGCCGTAGAGCAGCTTGTCGATGGGCTCTCCCTTCTCCAGTCTGGCCAGAGCGCCGTGCTGCCACAGGATGGGCGCGGCATCGGACAGGGTGCCCTTCAGCCGTTCGTGGCGGCACTGCAGGGCCTGATGGCACAGCTCCAGCCGCTCCTCAAAGATCTCCCAGAATTTATCCACCTCCCGGCCGGAGGACAATGCCACATCCACCAGGTTGATGGTAACCACGCCCTGGTTAAACCGGCCGTAGTATTTGGGCTTGCCGGGCTCGTAATTCTTGGCCCGGGCCACGTTGTCCCAGCCGTTTCCGGAACGGTCCGGGGTCAGGAAGCTGCGGCAGCCCATGCAGGTGTACACGTCACCATTCCCCTTGGTTTCGCCCTTGGAGAGCTTGTACTCCTTCATCTTCTTCTCGCTGATATAGTCCGGCACCATCCGCTTGGCGGTGCACTCGGCGGCCAGCCGGGTCAGGTACCAGTAGGGAGTCCCCTCCCGGACGTTGTCCTCCTCCAGCACGTAGATCAGCTTGGGGAAGGCGGGGGTGATCCACACGCCCTTCTCGTTCTTCACGCCCTCGTAGCGCTGGCGCAGGGTCTCCTCGATAATCATGGCCAGGTCCTTCTTCTCCTGCTCGTTCTTGGCCTCGTTCAGGTACATGAACACAGTGATGAAGGGAGCCTGCCCGTTGGTGGTCATGAGGGTCACCACCTGGTACTGGATGGTCTGGACGCCCCGGCGGACCTCGTCCCGGAGCCGCTCCTCCACCACCTTGGAGATCGCTTCCTCAGAGGGAGCGACGCCGAAGGTCAGCAGCTCCTTTTCCACATTGCGGCGGATCTTCTCCCGGCTCACCTGGACGAAGGGAGCCAGATGGGTAAGGCTGATGGACTGGCCGCCGTACTGGTTGGAAGCCACCTGGGCAATAATCTGGGTGGCGATGTTGCAGGCGGTGGAGAAGGAATGGGGCTTCTCGATGAGAGTGCCGGAAATGACGGTGCCGTTCTGCAGCATGTCGTCCAGGTTCACCAGATCGCAGTTGTGCATATGCTGGGCATAGTAGTCCGAGTCGTGGAAATGGATGATGCCGGCCTCATGGGCCTGGACGATCTCCCGGGGCAGCAGAATCCGGCGGGCGATGTCCTTGCTGACCTCACCGGCCATATAGTCCCGCTGCACCGCGTTAATGGTGGGGTTCTTGTTGGCGTTCTCCTGCTTGACCTCCTCGTTGTTGCACTCGATCAGACTGAGGATCCGGTCATCGGTGGTATTGGACTGCCGCAGGAGGCTGCGGGTGTAGCGGTAGGTGATGTATTCCTTGGCCACCTCAAAAGCGCCGTGGGCCATGATGGCCTTCTCCACCAGGTCCTGGATCTCCTCCACGGAGGGGCTGCGGCCCATCTCCTGACAGGCGATTTCCACGCTCTGGGAAATCCGCTGAATCTGCAGAGGGGTCATGCGGACGCCTTCCTCCACCGCGTTGTTGGCCTTGGTCACGGCCATCAGGATTTTCTCAATATCGAAAACGACCTCAGAGCCGTTTCTTTTGATAATCTTCATTGGGGATCCTCCTTATGTTCTCTTTGGGCAAAGGTTTTCTGCACAGCCTATTATACTATATATTGTGGTTTTGTCAAGCACCAGATACTAAATGTTGTGAAATCCCCTTTGTGGCCCAAAAAGTTCCGTTTTTTTGCGTACACGCCGGAGCGCGGAACAAAGAAGGAAAATGCGGATTTCCCCTCAAGGACGAAAAGAAAGGTTTGAATTTTCCTTCCGAATATAGTATAATCGAGAGCATCGGTCTTAACATAATCTTTGTGTTTCCACTTCCAAAAATGAAAGGAGATTCCCAATGAAAGAATCCTTCGGCCACCTGCCTACCGGCGAGGAATGCTCCCTGTACACAATTTCCTGCGGCGCGGTCACCGCCTGCGTCACCGACTGCGGCGCGTCGCTGGTAAAGCTCCTGGTCCCGGACAGCCACGGCCGACTTGATGATGTTGTTCTTGGCTACGACAGCTGCGAGGGCTATCTTTCCGGCGAGGGGTATATCGGCGCCACCATAGGCCGCAGCGCCAACCGGATCAAAGGAGCCTGCTTTGTTCTGGGCAGCAAAACCTATTCCCTGACCCCCAACGAAGGCCCCAACAATCTGCACAGCGGCCCGGATTCCTACAATACCCGCCTGTGGAAGCTGGTCAGCCATACCGTCGATGCCGTCACCCTGGAGCTGCGCAGCCCCAACGGCGACCAGGGCTTCCCCGGCAATGCCCTGATCCGGGTAACCTACCGCCTGGACGCTGTGGGCGCTCTCCATCTGATTTACGACGCCGTAAGCGACCAGGACACGGTCTTCAACCTGACCAACCACAGCTACTTCAATCTGGCGGGCCATCGCAGAACGGAGAAGGCCATGGAGCAGCTGCTTTCCCTCCCCGGCCGGTTCTTCACCCCCGCCGACGCTCAGAGTATTCCCACGGGAGAAAAGCGCAGCGTGGAGGGAACCCCCATGGACTTCCGCAGCCCCAAGCCCATCGGCCGGGACATTGAGGAAGACTACGAACCGCTGCATCTTCAGGGGGGCTACGACCACAACTGGGAGGTATTCTGCAATCCCTGCGCCCAGCTGTCCGATCCGGAATCCGGCAGAACCATGTCCGTTTCCACGGACTGCCCCGGCATCCAGTTCTATGCCGGCAATTTCCTGAACGCCGACGGCAAGGAGGGCGTCCACTACGGCAAGCGCAGCGGCATCGCCCTGGAAACTCAGTTCTACCCCGATGCCATCCATCACCCCCAGTGGCCCCAGCCCATTACCAAGGCCGGGGAGCATTATCACACCGAAACCGTCTACCGTTTCACTTGGTAAAGCCGCTCCCGCGCCGGAATCAACGGCGCGGGGGTTTCTTCTGCACAGACCGTTTTCCCCTGCATAAACTGTCCTATAAGCGAAATCAGCTTATAAGCCATGTTAACAGGAGGTAATTCCATGTCTGAGCAAGCATCGGACACCCTGCGCGGCGCTTCCGGCGAGGGCCGCCAGACCATGTCCATTCACACCAGGAAGATCACGGACTCCTGCCGGGACAAAGACTGTATCGAGGATCTTCGGGTCTACTTAACCACCGGCTCCCAGGCACTGCTGGACACTGCAGCCAACGCCCGGGTGCGCTGCGCGGAGCTGCTGACCACTTACATTGATGTGGAGCCCGTGGCCTTCGACGGTCACCACTACTGCATCGACGTAACCTTCTACTACCGGATCCTTGCCGACGCCGTGGTGGGCTCCTGCCGGCCTGCGACGCTGTACGGCCTCGCCGTATTCACCAAACGAGCGGTTCTGTGCGGCGAGGACAGTCGCGCCCACATCTACCGCAGTGACACCCGCCTGTGCGGCCCCGACGGCCCCACCCGCGCCAGCGCGAACCTGCCCACCGCCGTCGTGGAGGTGTTGGATCCCATGGTGCTCAGTTCCCGGGTGCGGGATGTCTGCGAATGCACCTGCGGTGAAACCGCCACCGTCCAGATTCCCGGAGACATCCGGACCATGTTTGACGAGGAGCTTGTGCTGTCCGGCGACAAGCGGCGGCTGTTCGTCACCCTGGGCCAGTTCTCCATCGTCCGCCTGGAGCGGGATGCCCAGCTGGTGGTCCCCGTGCTGGAGTACAGCCTGCCCACCAAGGAATGCTGCGAAACTCCGGGCTGCGCGGAGGATCCCTGCGAGATGTTCAGCCGGATCCCCTTCCCCGCCAAGGAATTCTCCCCCAAATCCTGTGACCCGCAGACGGACACCAAAGAATCCGGCTGCGGCTGCTACCAGACCACATAACCCCGCGCCCCGGAGCCAACAGCTCCGGGGCCGATCCTTATCCCGCTCCCTCCCTTAAAAGGAAAATTGTTGTTTACACTACACGTTTCAATTTTTCTGTCATTGCGAACCAGCGCGC
>JBJEYY010000278.1:0-4709 GCA_051887095.1 Faecousia sp.
CTCCGCTTTTGGAACTTTCGGATAGGGAAAAATCTCTCGCTGTCAGCTCTTGTCGCTTTATTCAGAGCTTCCCTAGAAAATGTTGCACAAACCGTGAAAAACAATCAGAAAAAATTTCATAAACCATTGACAAATGAATGGGCTTTGTGTATAATCCGACTTGTGGCACCAATTGCCACCAATTTACAGACCCTGCGTTACAACCAAAAACTGGTGGGCTTTCACGGGGCAAACAAAACCGAAGAGAGGTAATTCCAATGTACGAAGATAAGACTTTAGTGTGCAAAGAGTGCGGCAATGAGTTCGTGTTCACCGCCGGTGAGCAGGAATTCTACGCAGAGCGCGGCTTCCAGAACGAGCCCCAGCGCTGCAAGGCTTGCCGTGACGCTCGCAAGAACGCCACCCGCGGCCCCCGTGAGTTCTTCACCGCTACCTGTGCCCGTTGCGGCGGCGAGGCGAAGGTTCCCTTCCAGCCCAAGTCCGACCGTCCCGTGTTCTGCAGCGAGTGCTTCGCTCAGATGCGCGCCAACGGCTAATTTGCTCAAAAGAAATTCCTCCCCATTCCCGGGGAGGAATTTCTTTTGCCCAAAAATACCAACCATCAGTACGATAAATTGTTGTTTACAGTTTTCAAACACGCCATCTGTAGGGCGGGGTCATGACCCCGCCGCTCCGCTTAATTGACTGAGAACTGCCGTTTTTCGGGATATTTTTCGTACTCAATCCCATTAGGTGGGCGGCGGGGTCATGACCCCGCCCTACAAAGGTAGTGCTGTAAACAACAATTTATCGTTCCATCCTCAAAACCTTTTCTCAATTTCCTTCGCGCCGCGTTCCAGAATTTCCGGCGTGTCCTTCCCCAGGGCCAGCTCCATAAGCTGATACTCTGACAACCCTCCGTGGGGCACGGCCCAGGCCCCGGCGTCGGTGCCGGGGGCCAGGAGGCCGCCCAAATCCGCAAAGGCACGCACATTCTCCAGGGCGCTTTCCAGAATGGCCTCCGCTGCCTCTTCCCGAAAGCGGCCCTTCCCCCGCAGATTCCCCACGGCGGAGAGGGTCGGCACCCAAACCGTTCCGTTTTCGGCCATGGCCTGAAGGGCTTCCGCATCCAGGTAGGCCCCGTGCTCCACGGAGTCCACCCCCGCCTCCGCGGCGGCCTCCACAGTTCTCGCTCCGTTGGCGTGGGCCATAACAGCGAAGCCCTCTTCATGGGCAATGTGGATCAGCTCCCGAATCTCCTCCCCGGGCAGTCCTTCCTCCGTCAGCACCCCGAACCGGTCAAAGTCCATCAGGCCGGAGATCATGATCTTAATAAAATCCGCGCCCTGCTCCCGCTGCTGCCGTACCAGAGCCGCATACTCCCGCAAATCCCCGTAGCCCGTCCCGATAAAAGCGCCGTAGTGCCCCCGGTGATACAGCGGTGCCAGGGGCGTGCGGTAGCGGATGCCGTATTCCTGCGCAAGCTCCCGGGCCTTTTCTCCCACGCCCCAACGGTCGCCGCCGTCCCGCAGGTATCCGAAGCCCTGCCGGGCATATTCCGCCAGCACCCCCCGAATCCAGTCCTCCCGGGGCGTCTCCCTGTGCCGCCCAATGGCGGCGCGCCAATCCAGTCCGTCCAGCACCATATGCATGTGACAATCCCAACGCATTCCCGGTGCCCCCTTTCTTCCCCCAGTATACCAGATTCCGCCCCCGGGCGCAATACGAAAATCGATGCCGTCCAAAAAAGACAGCAGCGATTTGTTCTTCAATACCGCACGACAAATCGGTGTATGTAAATTACACGCTGTCATTGCGAGCCAGTGCGCTTAAGTGGCGTGGCAATCCCCCGATTAGAGGGGAAATGTACCGAAAAGCGCCCTGAAGAGTGGGAGATGTTTCGATTTTCGGTGGTAATCGTTACCTGGTTCCATTCAACCGGGGGATTGCCACACCAGTCTGAGGACTGGTTCGCAATGACAGAAAATTTTGGAACGCACACTTACAAACAACAATTTGTCTTTCCGTATCTTTTCCCTTGCTTACGCCTTTCCCCTCCGGTACAGCAGCCGGATGGAATTCAGCACGCACAGCATGGCCACGCCGGAATCGGCGAACACGGCCAGCCACATGGAGGCATAGCCCGCGAGGCCCAGCACCATAACCACCAGCTTTACCGCCAGGGCAAACACCACGTTCTGCCAGGCGATCCGGGCGGTTTGACCGGCAATGTCCAACGCCTCGGGGATGGCCCCGGCCTGGGAGGTCATGAACACCACGTCCGCCGCCTCAATGGCCGCGTCCGCACCGCTGCCCATGGCCGCTCCCACGTCAGCCCCCGCCAGCACGGGAGCGTCGTTGATGCCGTCGCCCACGAACATGGCCGCGCCCTTTTCCTGGCGAAGCGTTTCCAGAATTTCCAGCTTCTGCTGAGGAAGCAGGGAACCGTAGCACCCTTCCACACCCAGCTCCTTGGCCACCGCCCGGGCGGCCTCCTGGGCATCGCCGGTGAGCATGGCCGTGTAATACCCCTTCCGGCGAAGCCGCTCCATGGCCTGGGCCGCATCGGGCTTCACCGTGTCGGAAATCAGCAGGGCCCCGGCGTAGACTCCGTCCACCGCCGCCAGCACCCGGGTGCCGTATTCCCACTCCAGCGGGGGAACCTCCACGCCGTTTTCCGCCAGAAGCTTTTCGTTGCCGCAAAGGATGATCTTCCCGTCCAGTACCGCCCGGATGCCCCGTCCCGGAATTTCCGCCAGCTCCTGGGGACGGCTCCACTGCAGCCCCTGCTCCCGGGCGGCGGAAACGATGCTCACGGCAATGGGATGAGTGGAGGTTTCCTCGCAAGCGGCACAGAGCCGCAGCAGCTCTTCATCCCCCCGAATCTCCTGCACCCGGAAATCGCCCTGGGTCAGGGTGCCGGTTTTGTCCATGACCACAGTGCGAATCCGGCTCATGGCCTCCATGGCCGCGCCGTCTTTAAACAGGATGCCCTTCTTGCTGCCCGCACCGATTCCGGCGAAGAAAGCCAGGGGCACACTGAGCACCAATGCGCAGGGGCAGCTCATAACCAGGAAGGACAGTGCCGTGTACACCCAATACTCCCAGTTCCCGGTGACCAAGGAGGGTACAATCGCCGTAGCGGCGGCAATGCCCACCACCACGGGGGTATAAATCCGGGCGAACCGGGTGATAAAGCGGTCGATTTTGGGCTTTCCGGCGGCGGCGCCCTCCACGCTGCGCAGAATCCTCGTGACCATGGACTCCTCCAGGGGCTTCTCCACCCGGACGGTGAGCTGGCCCTGGGTGTTGACGCAGCCGGAAATCACGGCATCCCCCGGCTTCACGGCCACGGGCACCGGCTCGCCGGTGATGGGGGCGGTATCCAGGCGGCTTTCCCCGGAGACCACCACGGCATCCAGGGGGATCCGGTCTCCCGGCCGCACCAGCAGCACATCGCCCACCCGGGCCTCCTCCGCGGGGATCTCCGACATGTTCTCCCCATCCAATAAGGTGACCGTCTCAGGCCGGAGGTCCACCGCCTCCATAATCTGGCTGCGGCTGCGCTCCACCGCCCGGTGCTCGAAGAATTCTCCCACCCGGTAGAACAGCATAACGCCCACGCCCTCGGCGGCGTTGCCGATGCAAAACGCACCAATGGCCGCCGCGGTCATCAGGAAATTCTCATCCAGCACCCGGCCCCGGAACAGGCCCCGAACTGCCTTCACCGCGATTTCCCAGCCCAGCACCACCAGGGCCGCCAGGAAAAAGGCAGTGCTCCACCATCCGCCGGTCACCCAGCCCAATACAAACAGCCCCGCGCCAATCAGCAGCCCCACCGGGCTCTCTTCCCCGTGGCCGTCATGGTCATGGCCGGCCTTTCCGTGCGCATAGTTATGGTGATCGTGGCCGCGTTCCTCGTGATGGCGCTCGTGCCCTTCGTGGTGGTGGCCGCAGCCGCACTCCTCGTGGCCGTGCTCGTGGTCCTCATGATGGTGGCCGCACCCGCACTCCTCGTGGCCGTGCTCGTGGTCCTCATGATGGTGGCCGCACCCGCATTCCTCGTGGTGGTGCTCGTGGTCCTCATGATGGTGGCCGCACCCGCATTCCTCGTGGCCGTGCTCGTGGTCCTCATGATGGTGGCCGCAGCTGCATTCCTTGTGGCTGTGCTCCTCATGGGGATGGGTGCGCTCCTGCCTGGGGGTAATCTCCACATCCGGCTCCACAGCGCGGGCAAGCTCCGTAAGCTCCCCTACAAGCGCATCCGGCTCCTGGGCGGTCAACCGAAGCTGCCGGGTAGGATACACAATCACGGCTTTCTGAACCCCGGGATGGGCATTGAACTTCTCCTCAATCCTGGCGGCGCAGTTGGCGCAGCAGAGATTTTTCAGGATGTACACCTTGGTTTCCATAGGCTTCCTCCTTTATCGTTTCGACATATGAGCACTTGTTCATTTGTAGAAATCATTATACCCCATCCTGTTGCCATTGTCAAGACGAAAATGATAAATTGTTGGCAACCTCTAAAAACTACTTTTTGGTGTTTTGGGCGAGAGATTTTGGTTGGGCAAAAGTTTTGGAAAGTCCGGAATACTTGGTGTATTGCGGACTTTTCAAAACGCATGCTCCGGCAAAAGATCCGCCCAAAACCCAAAAGGGTAGTTCTTAGGTGCCCTGTTGTTTACAGTATACGTTCCAAGTTATATGTCATTGCGAACCAGTCCTCAGAC
>JBJEYY010000279.1:0-23473 GCA_051887095.1 Faecousia sp.
TGTTTACACGTGATGATTGCGAACCAGTCCGCTTAAGTGGTGTGGCAATCCCCCGATTGAAAGGAACCAGGTATCAATTACCACCAAAATCGCGACTACTCCCATTCTTCAGGGTACTTTTCGATACATTTCCCCTCTAACCGGGGGATTGCCACGCCAGTGTGAGCACCTGACTCGCAATGACAGCATATATTCAACAAACACCAATTTGTGCTCCCGCTCCATGATGCGCAGGGATCGTCCGGGCGGGGGCTTTCTTTACGTTTGCTCCAGGTAGGCCCGAATGGCCGTTACGGTGACGCGGTAGTCCTCCCGGACCTCCTCCATCAGAGCGCTGGCCTCGGCGGGGATTCCGTCGCCCTCGGGACGGAGTACCTCGGTGAGGCGGCCGGAGGAGGAGAGCAGACGGCCAAAGCCCAGGTTGGCGCAGACGCCCTTCAGAGTGTGGGCCGCCCGGAAAGCCTCCTGACGGCTGCCGGAGGCCATCTGCTGGCACAGGGCGTCAAAGCTGCCATCAGCCAAAAATTTCCCGATAAATTTCTCTACAAGGCGAACACTGGGCAACCGCATGCTGACCTCGGCAAAGCTTCCGCCCAGCGCCTGGTAACACTGTTCAATCGTCATCATGGAATTCTCCCGCAAACGGATTTGCCATAGACTCCGGGGAGCACACTCCCCGCATTTTATGACAGTTACCTTCATTATAAACCCTTTTTCTCGATTTTTCAACCGGTGATTGGCCTGTCACAAGAAATGAGATGTCATTTTCTGTGACAAAATCAGTTGCAATTTTCGACAAAATCGGGTATATTGAAGTCAGATCCACCGGCAGGGGACATGAGCGTGAGAAGTTGGTGTTTTGCACACAAAAAAGCGCTGTCATTGCGAACCAGCGCGCACGCTGGTGTGGCAATCCCCCGGTTAGAGGGGAAATGTATCGAGAAGTGCCTTGGAAATCGGAGATTGTTACGGTTTTTGGTGGTAATCGTTACCTGGTTCCATTCAACCGGGGAATTGCCACGCCACCTAAGCGCACTGGCTCGCAATGACAGCGTATATTTGCCAAACACCAATTTGCCGTTCTGCCGCTTAAAAGACCATCCATGAAAAAGGAGAGAGCCGGATGCAGTTTTCTGAGAAGCTGATTTTCTTAATGAACATTACCCAGACCAGCAACAAGGAGCTGGCCATGGAGCTGGGGGTGGACCGGTCGCTGATCAGTCTGCTGCGCAGTGGCAAGCGGGGAGTGCCTAAGAGTGTGAAACGGATGGCAAGGGTTTTTGCCGAGCGCAGTACGGCGGATTTCCAGCGCTATGCCCTGTCCGACATGCTGGGCATTCTGGCCCTGCGTTCCGCTCTGCCTGTCCAGGAGGTGGCGGATTATCTGGAGAAATGGCTGCTGGAGGACCGGGACATGGTTCGGGACGTGGAGAAGGGCCTGCAGGGCGTCTCGGAGATTCCCGCGCTCCAAGGCAACCCCGCCCCGGTGGTGATCCCCCAGGGCCAGGCCGCCTTCTACTTTGGCGATGAGGGCAGGCGGGAGGTACTGCTGAAGATCATGCAGGAAATCCGCCAGGCGGAGAAGCCCTGCACCGTGATGATGGTGGTGGACGACAATATGGAGTGGATGCTCTCCGACTACGCCCTCACCAAGCGGATCCAGACGGAGATGCTGGAGCTGGCCCGCTCCGGGGTGAGCTTCTGCCAGATTGTGCCGCCAATGAATTATGTTAACCGGTACACCGAATCTCTGCAGTTTTGGCTGCCGCTGTATGCCACCGGGAAGCTGAAAGCCTACTACTATCCCCGGCTCCGGGGAAATCTGTACCGGCACTCCATCTATGTGCTGCCGGGCCACTGTGCCCAGTTCAACACCTCCATCGCTGCCGGAGGGGTCAACGATGTGACCATGTTCACCCGGGAGAAAACTCTGGTGGATGTGTATGAGCGCCAGTTCCGGGAGCATCTTTCCATGTGCCGTCCGGCGCTGACCATGTACAACAACCTGCCGGAGTGTGTCGAAAAAACCAGCAGCTTTCTGACCTGCCGGACGGATACGGTGCAGATGATCAACACGTTGTCCCTCAATTCCATGCCCGTGCAGCTGCTGGAACAGTATATTTCCCAGTCCCAGGGAGATTGGGCGGAAATCCTGACATCCTTCCGGGATTCGATGCCCGAATTTGAGGCGCGGCTGGAGGAGAGAACCTGCATCGACATGTGCCAGGTGGCTTCGGCGCGGGAGATTCTGGCCGGAGGAGTCAGTGTGGGGGCGTATCCGGACAATGTGTTTTATACACCCCAGACGTATATCCTCCATCTGGAGAATATTCTCCGGCTGATGGAGAAGTACGACAATTATGTGTTTGTACCCCTGCGGGACCGGAACCCTCTGGAATACAACCTGATGGCCAACGAGGAGGGGGTGGCTCTGATCGTCCGCAGCGCCCAGCCCAAGATTGTGCTGGAGGTCCGGCGCAGTGAGCTGGTAATGGCCTTCCGGGAGAATATGCTCCACAGGGCAGATAGCCTGGGCTACGACGGCATTCACCGGGAACGCATCTGCATGGAGCTGCGCAGCCTGATCCAGGAGCTGAAGAAGGCCATCCGCTGACGCTTCGGCAGGCTCCCCGCCGTTTGGCTGCGGACAGGAAAGAAGCTTGTTTGCCGCTCCGAAAAATGCTGTCATTACCATGAAAAACGCTGCCACTTAAGCGCACTGGTTCGCAATGATAGCATTTTTCATGGCAATGACAGCATATTTTTACAACAATTTACCAGTTTGCTTCCGTCAGGGCGGTATGCGTCAGATGCTTTTCGCTGCTCAATCATTTACAGCCCCCTTCCATGGAATGATTCCCTGAATCATCCATGGGAGGGGGCTTTCTCTGCGCCGGAACCAATCATCCGGGCTTCACAAAAAGGGTCAGATGGTATAATGCTTGTGATTATCCATGGAAGGGGACTTTCTCTGTGCCGGAACAAGTGAAAAAACGCCATGCTGCATGGGCCTGCTGGCCCATGTGTGAGCGGGTAGATGAGTACTACATTTTACAGCCCTGAGAAGTTTGGATTTCTCAGGGATTTCTTGCATTTTTGGGATATATTGACTTCAATTTGTGCTTTGCGGTACAATCGACATTCCAATCATTCTCCGATACAATTGCAGTACCAAAGTAAAGGAGGACTGAGCATGAACATGGCAGATCCATAAGGTTCTTGCCGGATTGGCCGGTGAATCGTCCGATTTTGTGAAAAACAGCGCTTAAAGAACCATCGTATGAACGTTGCCGTCCCTGTCCACCAGCCATTCAGTACAAAGAAATCGTTCTTTCACACAATGAAAGACTGTTGGATATCATCTAAATAGAAGACGTCAGTTCGTTTGTTATGCGAATTGTCATCGCGGACGATCCGTAGTATACTATGCCCGAATCCCAGATGTAAAGAGCAGACACTTTACATCGACCTCCTTTCAGAACATCGCCGGCAATCGTCGGCGATGTTTCTATATCCGGAGGACACGCCGTTTTCATCAACATCAGGAGGAATTCTTATGGAAAACAGCCCGCTTATTACGCAAATGCAGGTAATCCCTGTGGCTGGCTTCGACAGTATGCTCATGACCCTGTCCGGTGCCCATGCTCCCTGCTTTACCCGGAATCTGGTAATCCTCACCGACAACGCCGGGCATACCGGCCTGGGCGAGATTCACGGCGGTGACTACACTTGCCAGTGTCTGAACGCCGTGCGTCCTCTGGTGGAGGGCCAGCCGGTGGCCCGTTACCGGGAGGTGCTGCAGAGTATCCACCGCCTGAGCACCCGGGCGGAAGGCGATGACGGCGAGGGAATCCAGACTCTGGACATTTCCAAGCTGAAATTTGTGGTCAAAAGCGAATGGGCCATCGAGTGCGCCATGCTGGACCTGCTGGGCCAGCATTTGGGCGTGCCCATGTGCACCCTCCTCGGTGAGGGCCAGCAGCGTAAAGAGGTAGAAATGCTGGGCTATATGTTCTACGTCTCCGACAAGGGAAAGGTGCCCGGCTCGGAGCGGCAGTATCTGGACGAGAGCGACAGCAGCGATCCCTGGTTCCGCCTGCGGCGGCAGACCATGCTGACCCCGGAACGGCTGGTGGAGCAGGCGGAAGCGCTCCATGAAAAGTACGGCTTTGAAAACTTCAAGCTCAAGGGCGGCGTTCTTGCCGGGCGGGAGGAAATGGAAGGCCTGCGGGCCGTCAAAAAACGGTTCCCGGGCGCCCGGGTTAACATCGACCCCAACGGCGCCTGGAGCCTGAAGGAAGCCATCGAATTGTGCAAAAATATGCGCGATGTGCTGACCTATGTGGAAGACCCCTGCGGCCCCGAGGCCGGTTACTCCGGGCGGGAGATCATGCGGGAGTTCAAGAACGCCGTGCAGATTCCTGTGGCGACCAACATGATTGCCACCGACTGGCGGCAGTTCTACCACACGGTCAGTCTGAACGCCTGCGACATTATTCTCGCCGATCCCCACTTCTGGGGCTTTGACGGCGCAATCCGCATGAGCCAGTTGCTTCACAGCTGGGAGCTGAGCTGGGGTGTGCACTCCAACAACCATTTTGATATTACGCTGGCGGCCTTTGCTCAGGTCGGCGCTGCCGCGGTGGGCGAGCCCGCCCCGCTGGATACCCACTGGATCTGGCAGGACGGACAGGATCTGCTGGTGGACGCACCGAAAATCGTCCACGGAAAGCTGCAGGTGCCGGATGCCCCGGGACTTGGCGTTCATCTGAACTGGGATCGGGTCTGGGAAGCCAACCGTCTGTATAACAGCATGGAAAGCCACGACCGAAATGATGCCGCCGCCATGCAGTATCTGATTCCCGGCTGGAAGTATGATCACAAACGGCCCGCGCTGGTGCGGTAAACGGAAATATGTTTCAGAGGCCCCGGTTTTCACGCCGGGGCCGCGTTTTATCCCTGTGGTCTCATGGGACGTTTCTGAATTTGAAACTGATATTTCAAATCATTCCACAATTATTCATGTCAAAAATTGACAGAGAATAAAAGCGTGTGTTATACTGAACTTACTTGAGGAATTGGAGGTTTCAGCAATGGCGAAGGTTGCGATTTTGCTCCCGCAGGCATCGATGTGCGCGCTGGCAGCACCACTGGTGCCGGAATACCAGAATATTTCATTGACCTGCCTGGATTATGTGGAAACGCAATTTGTTGTGGCCCGGGCGCTGGAGGTCGAGAAGGAATGCGATCTGATTGTTGCACGGGGTGTTCAGGCAAGGCTGATCAAATACAACACCTCCCTGCCCGTGGTGGAAGTTCAGATCACGACACAGGAATTGGGTATGGTAATGCTGGAGCTGCGGCAGGAGCTTGGCGGAGATTGTCCCTGTATTGGCCTGATCTGCTTCCGAAATATGATCGGAGACACCTCCCATTTCAATGAGCTGTTCGGAATTGATCTGAAATGCTTCTTTGTTGAAAGCCATCAGGAGCTGACCAGGGCGGTCAGTCAGGCGGTGGAGGAAGGCTGTCAGGCCGTGATCGGCGGTCAGATCGTCTGTGAGTGCGCCCGGGCGCTGAACCTGCCGAACCGCTTCCTGCCTGCCGGGGTGGAAAGCCTGCGCAACGCGCTGGAAACCGCTTCCCGGGTGTGCTACGCCATCGACCTGGAAAAGCGGAACCTGTCGGAAATGGAAACCATGCTGAACAATACCTTCAGCGGCATCGTTCAGCTGGATTGCGACGGAAGAATCCAGCGTCTCAACCGTGCGGCATCTGTGCTGCTGAACAAGGAAGCCTCCGAGATTGTAGGCCGCAAGGCGGTGGAGGTCATTCCGAATCTGAACGGCAAGCTGCTGACGGATGCGTTGGAGTTCGGCGTGGAGTCTTACGCATTGGTTGTGAACATCCGCAGCAAGGCGGTGGTGGTCAATATCGCCCCCATCCGGGTGGAGGAGGAAACACGGGGTGTTCTGCTGACCTTCCAGGAGGACCGGCAGATCATGGAAATGAATGGTGAGCTGCGCAGGGAGCTGTTCCAGCGGGGCTATGTAGCGAAATACGACTTTGGCAGCATCATCTGCAAGAGCGAAAAAATGCAGAAGCTGGTGAAAACCGCGAAGCAGATGGCAAAATTTAACGCCCCGATTTTTCTGAAGGGAGAAGCCGGCAGCGGCAAGACTGTCATTGCCCAGTGCATCCACAAGGAGAGTCTGAACGCCAACAGCGCATTTATTTCCGTTGACTGCGGCGCGTGGATGCCGGAAACGCTGGACGGAAAGCTGTTCGGCAACTACTCCGCGCGGAAAGAAGGCCCCATGTGCCTTGCGGAAATGGCGCAGAACGGCACGCTGTACGTCAGCAATGTGGAGTGCATGATGTTGGAAACCCAGTACAAGCTCCTGATGCTGATTCAAGGGAAATTCTACCATAACGGTACGCCAAATCCATCCTCCGCGTCCGTTCGTGTCATCGCGTCCACGGAAAGCAATCTGCTGGAGCGGGTGGAGCGGGGCGAATTCCGCCGGGATCTGTATTACGCGCTGAATGTGCTGAGTCTGGAGATTCCCGCTTTGCGGGAGCGCAGGGAGGACATTCCCGGCTGGCTGGACTATTACATGGCGGAATATCAGGAAAAATATAAGCGCTTCCTTCATGTTACCAGCGGCGCACGGCAGTACGCTCAGGAATATGACTGGCCGGGCAATCTGGATCAGATGAACAATGTCTGTGAACGGGTTGTCATGCTGACGGAGAAGCGGAATGTGGACGAGGTATTCCTTCGCCGCCAGATTGAGGAAGTGACCCCACTGATGACGGCAAAAGCGGAAAAAGTGGTTGTGGTTCAGGATCCCATGGCGCTGAAAATATCCCAGCTTCTGGCGGAGCACAACGGGAACCGGGAAAAGGTTGCCTCGGAGCTGGGCATCAGCAAGACTACCTTGTGGCGGTATATGAAAAAGTACGGAATCACCCCAAATTATGAATAAACAAAGCGCAGGAAACGGGCACAAGCCGCTTCCTGCGCTTTCAAAATGTTCATCAGGTAATGGGTGCGGGGTTAAAAAACACATATCATTGTGGAAGCCGTATTGGTCGCTGTAAGGTTCCTGGACACCACTGGCCACATCCAGAATCATGTTGAATATCTCGGTGCCGACTTCCGCAATGGTTGCCTCGCCGTTAGCCACATCACCGACGGAAATGTCGATCATGTCGAACCAGTGGGACTTCATCTCATTCCGACTGCAAACTTTAATGACCGGTGCGATATCCAGACCGTAGGGGGTGCCCCGCCCGGTCATGAACACCTGTAATCCAATGCCGCTTGCCACCTGACTGGGGCCGCAGACAATGTCGCTGACAGGGGTGGCGGCGTAGATGAGGCCGTGTTTGCTGGGCTTCTGCGCGGGGGACAGCACCTCCACGATGGGGCTGGTGCCGCTCTTGGCGATGGAGCCCATGGCCTTCTCCACCGAGGGGCTTTCCGGCAGGTTCAGCATATGCTCATTGATCCACGCACCTACGGGGATATTGTGTTGTGCGTAGCCCAGAACCACGCCTTAACGGATAATCTCGCCGCCTTCACAGATAGGGCGGAGCGCGATTTTGTGGGCTTGGGGAATGGGTTCCAGCGTCCGCAAAGCGGGCAGGATTTCCACTCCCGCGTCCAGATCCCGAACGGCTACGGCAACGTTATCCGCTTCGTTAATCCGTATCGTCATTTGATGCATACTGCGCCTTTCGTGAAATCTCACTCAGTGATTCCTGTTCTCCATCCGTTCCTGCTGCGCTGCGTGCAGCAATCCCTTCATATGCCCGGTAGCGTAGGCAAGACTGGCGAGTTCACCTCCCATTTCAGGGTATCCCGCAAAGCTGTGATCCACGGAAATGTACCCATCGAATCCGCAGCGGACAAACTGCTTCATGATCTGGTACATATTTGCATAGCCGTCCTCGCTGAGCACTTCCTCAAACACGGGCATGGGAGCGGATACATTTCGAAAGTGTACCTCCACCAGATGTCCGCTGGATGTAAACTGCCGGATATCTTCCATCAAATCTCCGAATGCCGGATTTTCCAGCCAGCAGCCCACGCACATCTTGACACCCAAGCTGCGGCTGGCCTTTGCCATCTCCAGTGCCCGATGATAGTCCGACGTGCCGGAAATCAGGCTGGCAACACCACCGAGACAGGCAGCCGGGGGGTCATTGGGATGGAGCGCCATGCACACGCCAAATTCTTCCGCAACCGGCAGTGTCTTGTCAAGAAAATATCGAAAATTCTCCCATATTTCTTCGCTTGCGTATTCCCGGTCGTTCAAAATCGGACGGTTGCAAATTTCTTCCATATCCGCAAGGAACGCGGTGCCGCCCCGGGTGTGCTTTCCCACACCTCTGGCAGTGCGCAGAATGCCGTTGGGCTGCCACGCAACCGACACAATGGGAGCGCCGATTTTGGCAGCCAGGCGGATAAAGTCATTGAATTTTTCAATTTCCCGATCCCGCTGAGGGGTTCCGAGAATAATATCCTTATTCTTTTGCAGCGGAGGGCAGGCAAAGTCCGAGATGGCGATATCATACTGTTTCAGACGCTCTGTTTCCCGCATCATATCGTCATAGTTGGCGTTCTCCGGCATGACGTTCAGGTTGAGGTAGTGAATGCCCATTTCCCGGATAAATGCCAGCTGCTCCGCTGTATGCCCATATCTTCCGGGCAGTTCTGTTTTGATTGCCACGGGTTCCCCTCTTTCTGGGAGCTTCGTCCCTAACGCTAAATGGAAGCGCCGCGGATGGCGCGGATAATGACCGCTTGCGCATCGAGCCATTCTCCGCTCATGCGGACCGTAAAACCATGGGTGCAATCCGGGTAGGCCCTGAACGTCACCTGAACGCCCTGCTCAACCATTCTCATGCCCAACTCCAGATTGCACCGATAAAACGGGCATTTCTTCGGCGCGATAAACAGAGTCTGGGGCAGCCCCTTCAGCTGTTCGTCCGAAGCAAAATACGGAGAGACATAGGGATCGCGGAGCTTGTCCATATCACCGCCCACATACAGCGTGGAAAAAGCCAGACTGCGCCGCAGGGCAGGGTCATGCCGGGGCATTTCGTTATCCGTTGCGGCGTAATCCAGAATCTGAAGACACACCGGGAAGTCCCCGGTTTCCTTCGCCTTCATGGCAACTGCCATAGCAAGGTTTCCTCCGGCACTGGAACCGCCCACGGACAACCGTTTGGAATCACATCCCCACTGCTCACAATGGGCATACGCCCACTTTGTCACCGCATAGCTCTGGTCGAAAGCCATGGGGAAGGGGGCGTCCTTCGAGGAAGCGTAGTCCACATCCACCACCACCGCGCCGGTTTCCACGGCAAGATGTGCGCAGTACAGATCGTCATCGCTGTCCTGACGGAAGATGAATCCGCCGCCGTGGAAGTTTACATGAAGCGGTGCGTTGCCCGCTTTGTTGTGGGGTGTGGTTACAATGACGCGCACGGGGTTCAATCCGGGAAAGGCGAGGGTGATTTCCCTCTGGTCGCACTGAAGCTGGTATGCCTTGTACTGCTCAGGAATGACGCGTTCCTGTCTGACCGTTTCCCGAAACCCTCCGGTCAGGCCGAGAATTTCCAGTTGTTCCTGAAGTTGTTCCTTTGTTAATGCCATAATGATGTCCTTCAATCCTTACAGGGCGCCTGTGCAGCGCCGCAGGGTACTTGCCGCGGCGGCAATGCAGGCATAGGGGTCCTGTCCATAAAATTGAGATTGTTCAATAATCAGATATTGCGTACCCGCATCTTTGGCGGAGGCTGTGATTTTCTTCCAGTTGATATTTCCCTGCCCTGCAGGGACGCCCCGGTACTCCGGCTTCAGCCAGGCGTTCTTTCCGTCCCCGGAGGGACAAACCTGCAAATCCTGAACGTGCAGCAACGGCACTCTCCCGGAAAACCTGCCCAACAGGTCGCAGGGGTCCACTCCACATACAAAGGCGTTCTTCACATCAAGCTCCACCTGCAGATGGGGGGCAAGCTCCATCGCCCAGCAGAGCAGCCATTTCCCGTCCACCATCATAAATTCGTCTGCATGGTTGTGCACGCAAAGGGTGATACCATAGCCGGCAAACCGGGCGGCAATGGTTTCCAGAGCGCCCATATACGCCCGCACCTGCTCTGCTGTTCGCAGCATCATGCCGGGAAATCCGGCAAAGCGAAGATATTTGCAGCCGAAGCGGCGGCACAGCTCCACCAGCCGGTCATAATCCCTTTCCGCGCTCCAGATTTTCAGCGGCTTTCCCTGCCATCTGAATTCCGGCACCGGATTGTCTGCGGTGCCGTCAAAGCGGCAGGAAATGGCGCAGATGGTAATGTCCCATTTCCGGGATGCTTCCAGAAACTGCGGTATGGTGTCCTCGTCAAAGCGGATGTGCTGGCTGATCTCCAAATGGGAAATCCCCAGATGACTGAGCTTTTCCATGGCTGCACCAACGCCTTCCTGTAAAAAGGCGTTGGCATTGGTCATGGAACTGGCGGCAATTTTCGGGATGCTCATACACGTGTCAGATTTTTTCTGAAGAAGTCAACGATCAGTTCCTTTGTAGAGGGCTGGAAGAACTCCCGGGTGCCGTGACCGCCGTTTTTCAGAATATAAAATTCCGTGCGGTCCTCCAGCCCGGCTTCCTGAATCTTCCGATACAGGCGCTCGCTGACCTCCAGCGGTACCAGCGGGTCTTGATCGCCGTGGAGAATCGCCATGGGGCACATTGCGTCGTTGACATAGTTGATAGGGCTTGCCTTGGCGCCAAGTGCGAGGATTTCCTCGTTGGTGTTATCGTCCGTCACACCCAGCAGAGCGCCTTCATGTGTCTCACACATTCTGTGCCAACGGAAATCCGGCTTCTTGATCAGCTCGAAGTTGATTTCGCTGCAATAGGGAATATCCGTGGGACCGAACATATCCACAGCGGCACAGACCTTGCTGGAGAACCCTTCCCACTCGTCGGTATCGTAGCCATCCAGATTCATTGCCATGAAGGCTGCCAGATGACCGCCGGCGCTGCGTCCGATGACACCCACCTGCTCCGGATCAATGCCGTACTGGTCCGCATGGGCGCGGAGAAAACGAACGGCGGTTTTGCAGTCGATGAGCTGGTCGGGCATATGTCCCTGAGCACTGCTGCGGTAGTAGATGCAGGCAACGGCGAAGCCCGCCTCTGCCAGGAATTGCATTTCCGCCGCCATCAGGTTCTTATCACAGCCCCGCCAGCCCGCGCCGTTGATCCAGATGATCAGGGGTTGTTTTCCGGTGGAAACCTCGTCATCCCGGCCGTCGGCCAGGCGCATCTCGCTGTTTCCGTTCTGCACCATCAGGGACAGAGACAGCTCCAGAGGCTCGCCTGCCAGATCGCTCACGCGGGAATAAACAATATTGTCAATAAAATTGATGCTTCGGCGTTCCTTGCCAGGATCAATGATTGCTCTCATAGTATGCTCCTTTGTGACTTGATTGAAATGGCGGCAAACTTTCGCCACATATATTATGTGGCGAAAGTTTGCAAAAGCATGAAAGAGTTTCCCTGCTTAGTTGTTTTTTGGATCCTCCATGAACTTGAGCAGTTCCTCCCGTTTTTGATCCAGATATACGCCCCAGGCGTTTTCGTCTACAAAGGGGTTGGGGCCCGTGGGATTTTCCTCCTGCTTTTTCCGGCGTTCCATGGTGTTATTGTTGTTGCAGTGGTTGCCCAGGAAGATATCCACCTTCTCATTGCGCACCTTTGCCAGAGAATTCAGGTAGATCTGACGGGTTTTGAACTCCGGATCCCCGATCTCAATGAGGTAATCCTTCAGCAGGGTGTTGAAGCCGAAGCCGCCGTAGTAGCCGCAGCGTCTGGTCTGGTCGCCGTCCCGGGCGTCAAAGAAGCAGGCAATGACGCCGTCAGTATGGCCGGGGCACAGGGCGAAGGACACGGTGGTGTTGCCGAAGGTCAGCACATCGCCATCATGGATCTCATAGTCGGGGACGAACAGGGAATCCGTATAGCTGGGGCTGTCCTGAAGGAAAGCAAGCTCAGGCCGCTCCCGGAACATCCTAGCGTCCGGCTCTCCCAGATAGACCTTGGAGCCGAACATCTTCTGGAAGAACACGGCACCGCCGATGTGGTCCAGATGACCGTGTGACTCGATGATCCACTTTACATCTTTGGGATTGAAACCAGCTTCCCAGATGGACTGGATCAGCAACGCCGTGGCACCGATATTGCCGGTGTCAATCAGCAGCAGGCCGTCGCCGGTGTCGATGAGATGGGCGCAGACCCAGGCATCACCCACATACCACACATTTCCGTACAGACGGAACGGATGCACATACCTGGAGGTGGGCTCCAGCCAGATGGCTTTTGCCATAGGATTCTGCCGCAGGGCGTCCTGTTTGGCCAGATAGGCCTCATAATCAGATTTCATGCTCATAGCAAAGACTTACCTTTCTGTCAGAATTTCGGCCTTACAGAGGATAAACCAGATAGCAGTTGATCACCGTGGCCAGTGTGCCGATGACGGCGGCAGGCACAGCCCACTTCCAGGTATCCTTGACGGTCATCCCCACGGTAGAGTAGGCCAGAGCGGCGCCGCCGGAGGACATGGGGGTCAGTATGGACATGGTGGAGCACATGACAATGGTGATGACCACGGCGCGGCAGTCATAGCCGGCGGTGACGCATACATTACAGGCCACAGGCACCAGCACGAACATACAGGCAGTGTTGGAAACGAAGCTGGTCAGCAGCACGCTGACCACGCCGAAGGTCAGCAGGATCACGAAGGGATTGGGATTACCGCCAAGAAGTTTCAGAATACCGGCGCCCACCAGATTGCCGGCGCCACTGTTGGTCATGGCATCTGCCAGAGCCATGATGCTTCCAGCCATGAGGGCAGGACCGTTGATCAGGGTCATCAGCACATCGCGGCCGTTCAGGACCTTCAGGTAGATGAGAATGATATCCAGCACCAGAGGAATGGCATATGCCCGGTCACCAATCTTGTTTACAAAGACTAGAGCCAGAATGGCCAGCACAAAAGCGGTGTAGATGCAGTAATTATCTTTCTTGGAAAGACGCTGGGGTTCGCCGCCCTTGGGACCACGGCTCTGGTAGGCGCTGAGATCTACGTCCTTTTTGGGCATCATCTTGTAGGTGAACAGGCAGTACACCAGCAGAATGATGGCAGGGATAATGGTGGTCAGGGGGAAGCTGAACACATCCAGATGATTTGGGCCGCCGGCGGCTTCAATAAAGGCATCCCACATCAGGTAGCTGCTGACGCCGGAGCCGATGGGCAGACGGCCCAGCCAGATGGTGGACAGGAATGTGATGGGGATCAGCATCCGGGAAACGGTGACCTCACCGGTGCTGCCCAGAGCCGTCAGGAAGGACATCATGATCACGATAATGCCGGTCTGGCTGGGGATGAACTGGGCCAGCAGAGCGGAAACGCCGAACATCAGAAACGCGATCTTGAAATCGGAGCCGCCCTTGGCAGACAGCAGCTTTTTCTGCAAATCCAGGACCAGATCCGTTTTTCCGAACTGACCGGCCAGAGCGAACATACCGATCAGCATGATGACATTTTTGTTGGTAAAGCCGGAGAACGCCTCCTGAAGGGTAAGGGCGCCGGTCATAACCAGAATGCTCAGACAGGTCATACCAACTTTCAGCATGGAGAATTTGCCGGAGAGCATCATGACAACGAAGAGCACCATGACGCCGATAACAATGTACATACTCATGTTTTCTGTTTCCTCCCAGTAATAAATGATTATGGATCCGGAATCGCCGGATCCGGTATTCCGTCAGCACAGCAAATACGATTGCCATACAGAAATCAGAAAACTGTCCGCATATTTTCTATTTTCCGAAAGCAATCTACAGGATTCGCCGTGCTCTTGCCTTGATAGTACTCAAAAGAGGTACCGTTGACAATCTCCAAAATGTTATGTACAATACAAACAAAAAGTTATAACCTTCAGTCAGGAGTTTTGTCACGATGAACATTTCCCAATTGCCCTATCTCATAGCCATCGCCTCCTCCGGCAGCTTATCCGCGGCGGCCCGACAGCTGGGCGTCAGTCAGCCAGCACTGAGCAAATTCCTGAAGAACACCGAGCGGGACGTTGGTCAGCCTCTTTTTTTTCGGAACGGAAACCGATACTATCCCACCCCCGCCGGGCAGATCTACCTGAGTACCGCCCAGCAGATCATCAATCTGGATAACCACACCCATGCGGCGGTATCGGCTCTGGAAGCCCGGGAGCATGTCTCCATTCGGGTGGGCGTCTCGCCGAATCGGGGCGTCAGCACTCTGTCTGAGATCTATCCGGAATTTGAGCAGCGCTTTCCGGACGTTCAGCTCATGATGCGCGAAGGCTATGCCAACCCCCTGCTGGAGTGGCTTCTGACCGGGCAGGTGGATATGATCCTCGCCACCCATGTGGGCTTTATGCCGGAGCAGCTGCGGTTCATCCCAATAGGGCGGGAAGAGCTGGTGCTGGCAGTACCAGCCTTTCATCCGCTGGTAAAGCACAATACCTTTCTGCTGTCCGAGCTGCCGTACGCGGACCTTTGGGATTTCCGGGATTCCACCTTTGCCTCTCCCGGTCCTCAGACCACCATGTATGGCCTGATTATGGACCTGTTCAAAGCAGCCGGCATCACCCCGAAGGTATCCGCCACCGCCCCCAATCTGCTGATGCAGGAGGCCATGATCCGAAGCGGCACAAAGGTGGGCATTCTGCCGGCGTATTATGTCCGCCCCAATCCGGACATCGCCTTTTTCCGGCTGAAGAATCCGCCGGTCCTTCCGAGCTACTGCGTTTTTCGCAAGGGCGCTCCCCTAAGCGAACCGCAGGAGTTTCTGACCTTTCTGTTTTTCCGTCACACATTGCGCCGGCCCAACAGTACCCCCGTGTGGAGCGGGCTGATGCGGGGCCTGATGCAGAAATACGACCCGCTGGAGGCCGCGGCCTTTGGTACGGAGGATATGGTATGAACACCACTGTCATGGAATATATGGTCGCCATTGCCGAGGAGAAGTCCGTTACAAAGGCCGCGGAGCGGTTTTATCTCTCCACCGCCGTATTGCACAGGCATATTCGCAACATCGAAAGGGATCTGGGCGCACCGATTTTCTGCCACAAGGAAAACGAGATGCAGCTGACACCTGCAGGGGTGATCTTTATTAACAACGCTCAGGCGATTCTGCATCTGGAAAAGGAAATGAAGAAAAAGCTGATGAAGCTCTGTAATGAGAATCAGAATGTTATCCGTGTGGCCATTGACGATCAGTTTTACAACAGTACGGTTCGCAATGTTCTGCCTGCGTTTCAGGAAAAATTTTCGGAATGCCGGCTGGAGCTTTTCAAGTGCAATATTTCCCAGCTCCGGCAGCTTCTGACGACGGAGGAAGCGGATTTGGGGGTGGCCTCCAGCGCAACGCCCCACCTGAGCGGACTGGAGAGCATACCGATTATGACAACCCACGTGCAGGCGGTTTTCCCTCCGGGCTATCAGGGCCCAACAGATATGGAGCACCTGCATCAGGTCCAGAATTACAATCTCATTCCCATGCTCCATCCCATCGGAAGCACCATTCGTATGATGGAGGAGCAGCGTCTGACCGAGCTGGGGGTCTTTCCCGCCCAGATACTGGAGGGGCATTACCGCGATGCCATTCACGACATCCTCAACAGGAGGGGCTACGGCTTTCTGCCTTCTGAAATCTGCGAAATCTACAGGCCTCGGGGCATCGTTGTGGGGGACACTTTTCTGAATATTTATAATATGCTGGTCTACTCCGCCGACCATGCGCTGCCGACGGAATGCAATACCCTCATGAACATGATGATCGAATGCTATTCCAAAGGCGGCCTGCTGGAGCCCTATCGGGCCGAGGCGGGACATCAGTGATTCGCAGACAGGGAACGCCCCGGGGCGTTCCCTGTCTGATACTGCCGGGAAAGACCCGAATGACATGGGTAGGACAAATTTGTGTTTAAATAACCCATGTCATTGTCATGAAAATATCGAACTCGTGCCTATTATAGCACATTTTCGTTTATAGTGGTGTGTTTACACGTGATGATTTCGAACGGAGCGCAGCGGAGTCAAGAAATCGCAATTATTGAGCACTCAGAGACTGCGATTTCTCCACTCGCTGACGCTCGGTCGAAATGACATTCTCTTTTTCAAACACCAATTTTACGTTCTGCCTGTGACAGTCAATACGAGTAAACCGTCCGGCTGAAGCAGGGCGCAATCCGGGGAAGCTCATGTTTCGCGTGAAATAATCGTTTCAAAATCTGAAAGAAATTGCCATATTCACAAAAACGCGGCTCGGTTTTGAGACAATCTGAGAATGGACAAACGGATTTCTGTTTTATAAAATTCTGGTAGCGTAGCGCAAAACACAAATCATGAAAAAGAACATACAATCTCGGAGGTAACAAATATGAAAATCGGCTTTATCGGTCTTGGCATCATGGGCAAGCCCATGGCAAAGAATCTGCTGAAGGCGGGCTACGAGGTGTGGGTCAACAACCGCAGCCGCGCCCCCATGGACGAGCTGGCACAGTGCGGTGCTCACGCTGGCAGCCGCAAGGAACTTGCAGAGAACTGCGACGTCATCATCACCATGCTGCCCAACGGCCCTCAGGTCAAGGAAGTGATGCTGGGTGAGGACGCTGTGGTGTCCTATATGCACGCCGGTCAGATCTTTGTGGACTGCAGCTCCATCAGCCCCGTGGTCAGCAAGGAGATTGCCGCCGCTCTGGCGGAGAAGAACGTGGAAATGCTGGATGCTCCCGTGTCCGGCGGCGAGCCCAAAGCCATTGATGGCACGCTGGCCTTCATGGTGGGTGGCAAGCAGGAAGTGTTTGACAAGTGCAGGGAGATGCTGCTGACCATGGGTGCCTCCGCCGTCCGCTGCGGCGACGTGGGCGCCGGCAACACCACCAAGCTTGCCAACCAGATCATCGTGGCCTGCAACATTCAGGCCGTGGCCGAGGCCTTCACCCTGGCCCAGAAGGCCGGTGTAGACCCCGAGCTGGTGTTCCAGGCCATTCGCGGTGGTCTGGCAGGCTCCACCGTTATGGACGCCAAGGGTCCCATGATGATCGCCGGCAACGACAAGCCCGGCTTCAAGATCGACCTTCACATCAAGGATCTGAATAACGCTCTGGACTGCGCCCATACCGTCGGCGCCCCCGTGCCCATGACCGCCGCCGTGCAGGAGGTCATGGAGTGGCTGCATCACCACGACTGCGGCGGCAATGACCACAGCGCCATCGCCAAGTACTATGAGTACCTGACCGGCATCAAGATCGGCCGCTGAGCGAGGAAACCGCGGATGAACACGGATTTTATAAAAGGCATCGTCGTGCCGATTCTGACGGTCATCGACGCGGATGAGAAAATCGACGAGACCCGGATGCGCAGGCATGTGGACTACGTCATCGAAGGCGGTGTCAGCGGCATTCTGGCCTTTGGCAGCAACGGCGAGTTCTACGTTGTGGAGGAGGATGAGATGCAGCGGGGCCTGAGGATTATGGTGGATCAGGCCGCCGGACGGGTGCCTGTGTACTTTGGCATCGGTGCCATCAGCACCAAAAAGTGCTGCCGACTGGCAAAGATGGCTGTGGAAAACGGCGCCGCCGGCATCAGCGTGCTTCAGCCCATGTTCCTCAAGCCCACCCGTACGGAGCTGCTCAGACATTTCAAAACCATTGCCCAAGCTGTTCCCAACACGCCGGTGCTGCTGTACAACAATCCCGGCCGGGTGGGCTACACCCTGTCCGCCGATCTGGTGGAGGAGCTGGCCCACACCGTGCCCAATATTGTGGGCATGAAGGATACCAGCGGCGACATCACACAGACTGCGGAATTCATCCGCCGCACCCGGGATGTGGGCTTCAAGGTCTTCGGCGGTAAGGACACCCTGCTCTACGCCAGCATGTGCCACGGCGCCGTGGGCGGTGTCTGCACCGCAGCCAATTTCATGCCCGAGTTGATCACCGACATCTACAATAAATATGTTGCCGGAGATCTGCAGGGCAGTCTGGAGGCCCAGTTCAAGCTCAATCCCGTGCGTCTTGCCATGGATCCCGCCAGCTTCCCCGTAGCCGCAAAGGATATGGCCACCCTGCGGGGACAGGATGTGGGCGTGCCGTACCTGCCCAATCTGCCCACCCCGGAAGGTCCCGTTACCGAGGGCTTCCGCCGCACCATGACCGCAGCCGGTCTGCTGTGATTATAAAGGAGAGAAACACAATGCGCAATATTCCTACCATTGCCAAGGTTGAAGTGTTCCCTGTTGCCGGTCATGACTGCATGGAGCTGAACCTGTCCGGTGCCCACGCTCCCTACTTTACCCGCAACATCGTCATCCTCACCGATTCCAACGGTGTGGAAGGCGTTGGCGAGGTCCCCGGTGGTCAGAAGATCACCGCCGCCATTGAAGCTACCGCCCATCTGGTGCTGGGCACCTCCATTGCCGACTACAAGCAGACACTGAATAAGGTTCGCGCCTGGCTGGACGCGAACATCAAGGACGATGTTCGCGGTCTTCAGACCTTCGATCTGCGCACCGGCGTCCATGTGGTCACCGCCTACGAAGCCCCCCTGCTGGACCTGCTGGGCAAGTTTCTGAATGTGCCTGCTGCCGCCCTCATGGGTGACGGTATCCAGCGGGACAAGGTTCGTTTTCTCAGCTACCTGTTCTACATCGGCGACCGGAAGAAGACCGACCTGCCCTACGAGGAAGAACCCGACGCAGAGTGCGACTGGTACCGTCTGCGTCATGAGGAAGCCCTGACCCCCGAAAAGATTGTGGCTCTGGCCAAGGCCACCCACGAGAAGTACGGCTTCGAGGACTTCAAGCTCAAGGGCGGCGTGCTGGCTCCCAAGGAAGAGCTGAAGGCTGTGCAGGCCATCAAGGCCGCCTTCCCCAATGCCCGGGTGGACCTAGACCCCAACGGCTGCTGGAGTCTGAAGGAAGCCTTGGAAATCGCGCCCCAGCTGAAGGAAGTTTTGGCCTACTGCGAGGATCCCTGCGGCGCCGAGAACGGCTACTCCGGCCGGGAGATCATGGCGGAGTTCAGGCGGGAGAGCGGCATGCCCACCGCAACCAACATGATCAACACCGACTGGCGGCAGATGTACCACTCTATCGCCCAGCGCAGCGTGGACATTCCCCTTGCTGACCCCCACTTCTGGACCATGAACGGCTCCGTCCGTGTGGGCCAGCTGTGCAACGACTTCGGCCTCATGTGGGGCTGCCACTCCAACAACCATTTTGATATCTCCCTTGCCATGGTGGTGCAGTGCGCCGCCGCCATCCCCGGCAAGATGAACGGCATCGACACCCACTGGATCTGGCAAGAAGGCCGGGAGCGGCTGACCAAGGAGCCCATGCAGATCGTGGGCGGCTGCATTGATCTGCCTCAGAAGGGCGGCCTCGGCATCGAGGTGGACCGGGAGCAGGTTATGAAGGCCCATAAGCTGTACATGGACAACTGCCTGGGCGCCCGGGACGACGCCATCGGCATGCAGTACCTGATCCCCGGCTGGAAATTTGACAACAAGAAGCCCTGCCTGGTTCGATAACAACCCACAGTCCGGCAAACCCCGCGTTTGCCGGACTTTCCCAAATAAAAGAGGTATTATGATGAATCAAGTATTACGCGCGGACGCGGATGCCATTATCTCCGCGTCCATAGAGGCGGTAAAGCCCGACGAAGCGGTACAGCGGGCGCTCCAGTCCTTCCGTCCCGGCAAAGGCAGAACGCTGCTGGTCTCCACCGGCAAGGCGGCGTGGCAGATGGCTTACGCCGCGGTTCAGTGCCTTGGCAAGGTGGACGGCGGCGTAGTGGTCACGAAATACGACCATGTCAAGGGCGAGATTCCCGGGGTTGTCTGCTGCGAGGGCGGTCACCCCGTGCCTGACGAGGGCAGCTTCTCCGGCACACGAAAGGCGCTGGAGCTGGTGAAGGATCTGACGGAGGAGGATACAGTGCTGTTCCTGCTGTCCGGCGGCGGCAGCGCCCTGTTTGAAGACCCGCTGGTGGAGGCGGACGAGCTGCAGGATATCACCCGGCAGCTGCTTGGGTGCGGTGCGGACATTGTGGAGATGAACACCATCCGCAAGCGGCTGTCCTCTGTCAAGGGCGGACGGTTCGCCCAGCTGTGCGCCCCGGCGAAGGTGTTTAGCATTGTGCTGAGCGACATTCTGGGGGACCCGCTGGATATGATCGCCTCCGGCCCCGCCTACCCCGACTCCACCACCTGTGAGCAGGCGCTCGCCATCGCGAAAAAGTATGATTTGAAGCTGAGTGACCGGGCCTGGGAGCTGCTGACGAAGGAGACCCCCAAGGAACTGACCAACGTCACCACCCAGATCACCGGCTCTGTCCGGGAACTGTGCGCGGCGGCGGCGAAAAAGTGCGGGGAAATAGGCTACACCCCCGTGCTGCTGACTGACCAGCTGTGCTGCGAAGCCCGGCACGCGGGCAGCTTCCTTTCTTCCATTGCCATGACCCACAAGGATACCGAAAAGCCCATGGCATTCCTTGCCGGCGGCGAGACCGTTGTCCGCCTGACAGGTAAGGGCATGGGCGGACGGAATCAGGAACTGGCGCTCTCTGCCGCCCCGGGCCTTGAGGGCCTGAACGCGGCGGTGTTCAGCGTGGGCAGCGACGGAACCGACGGCCCCACGGATGCCGCCGGCGGCTATGTGGACGGCGAAACCATGGCAGAATTTCGGGTACAGGGCGTGGACGTGTTCGCGGTGCTGCAGGACAATGACGCCTACCACGCTCTGGAAAAGTCCGGCGGACTGATTTTCACCGGCGCAACAGGCACCAACGTCAATGACGTGGCGGTGCTTCTGATTCGATAATCATACGGCATCCCGGCAGCTTTGACCGCTGCCGGGGTGTTTCCTAAAAGGATGTGAACATATGGGAAAAATCTATGAAATGTTCGGGGACAATGCCCACGCCATGACCATGGCGCTGATGGAAGCGGCGGACATTGCCTCCGCCATTCCCGCGGAAGCTTCCATCGGTCTGAAACCCAATCTGGTGCTGGCGGGCACCCCGGAAAGCGGCGCCACCACCCATCCCGGGGTTCTCTCCGGCTGCATCGAATATCTGCAAAATCACGGATTTCACAACATTTCCGTGATGGAAGGCTCTTGGGTGGGGGATCAGACAGGGCTGGCTTATAAAATCTGCGGCTATGACAAGGTCTGCCGGAAATATAATGTGCCATTTTACGACCTGAAACACGACGAAACGGTTACGGTGGAAACGGAGCTGCGGCCCATGGAGATCAGCCGCCGGGCGTGGGAGGTGGATTACCTCATCAATCTGCCGGTATTAAAGGGTCACTGCCAGACTACCATGACCTGCGCTCTGAAAAACTGCAAGGGCTGTCTGCCCGACCGGGAGAAACGCCGCTTTCACTCCGAGGGCCTGATGAAACCTATCGCCGCGCTGGCGGCAGCCTTGAACCCCAATCTTATCATCGTGGACAGCATCTGCGGCGACCTGAATTTTGAGGAGGGCGGCACCCCCGTCCAGACCAACCGGATGTATCTGGGCACCGATGCCGTGCAGATCGACGCCTACGGCTGCCGCCTGATGGGCATTGACACGGAGGACGTTCCCTATATCGGTCTGGCAGAGCGCTGGGGTGCAGGCTCCACAGAAATCCGTGAGGACGACATCATCACCCTAAATCAGCCTCAGTCCAGCCGGAAATACCCCGCTGCCACCGGCCTTGTGCGGCAGCTGACCCGGAGTGTACAGCAGGACTCTGCCTGCTCGGCCTGTTATGCTGCGCTGGTGCGGGGACTGTACACCGCCGGAGACAACGGCATCCATTACAGCGGCCCCATTACCATCGGCCAGGGTTTCAGGGGCAAGGAATTTGAGGGCCTTGGCATCGGCAACTGCTGCAAGGGCGCAAGCTGCCATGTCAAGGGCTGTCCGCCCACCGGCAGGGACGTCATGGAAGCCCTGACCCGCCTGACCGGCAAAGTATAAAGGAGATATTACCATGGAACTGCATATCGTCAGCGAAGCCAATCGCTGTTTAAACTGTAAAAGGCCTATGTGCCAGCAGGGCTGTCCGATTCACACCCCCATCCCCCAGGTAATCCAGTTGTTCAAACAGGGCAAACTCACGGAAGCGGGGCAGATCCTGTTTGAAAACAACCCCCTTTCCGCCATCTGCGCCCTGGTCTGCAACCACGAGCAGCAGTGCGCCGGACACTGCGTGTTGGGGAAGAAAAGCACGCCCGTCCACTTTTCCAGCATTGAGAATTACATCTCCGAAATGTATCTTGACCGTATGACCTCCGCAAAGCCAGAGCCGAAGGGCAAGAAGGTGGCTGTTATCGGCGCCGGCCCCGCGGGAATCGCGGTTGCCATCACCCTGGCTTCTCAGGGCTACGGTGTCACTGTGTTTGAATGGCACAGTAAGATCGGCGGTATCATGCAGTACGGCATCCCGGAGTTCCGCCTGCCGAAAAGCCTGCTGGATCGCTACCAGAAGCGGATGGAGGCCATGGGCATTCAGATTCGCCCCAACACCACCATCGGCTCCGTGCTGATGATCGACGACCTGTTCCGGGACGGCTATGCCAGTGTGTTCATCGGCACCGGTGCGGAGAAGCCCCTGCGGCTGGGCATTCCCGGCGAGACCCTGGGCAACGTCCACTTTGGCCTTAACTATCTTGCCAATCCCGGTGCCTATCATCTGGGAGAAAATGTGGCAATTATCGGCATGGGCAACGCCGCCATGGACGTAGCCCGGACGGCGCTGCGCCACGGCGCGAGAAAAGTCACCCTCTATGCCCGGGGCAAAAAAATCTCCGCCAGCTCCAGCGAGGTGGCATACACCCAGCTTGAGGGAGCGGAGTTCCGATTCGGAATGCAGATTCAGGAGATCACAGAGAAAGGCCCGGTATTCCGAAAGTCGATTCTCAATGAAGAAGGAAAAATCGTTGGCTTCGAAGAAGAGCCGGAGCTGGTGGAGGCGGATTCTGTCATCATCTCTATCAGCCAGATGCCCCGGCACAAGCTGGTGCGCACCACCGCCGGGCTGGAAGCCAACGATAGGGGCTGCCTGGTGGTAGACGAAAACTACATGACCACCTGCCCCGGGGTCTTCGCGGCGGGGGATGTAGTCACCGGGGCCAAGACTGTAGTTCACGCCGTGGAAGCGGCAAAAAACGCGGCACAGGCAATGATGCAATTTATGGAGCGAAACGTGTAATAAGTATCAATCAATCGAAATCCCCAGAACGTCATCTATTTATCGGATGATGTCCTGGGTTTTTTGCGTTTTGAAATGAATGCCTACATACCATTTCCCATTTGTGGGTATTCATTTCAAAATGGGCTGGGATTCCAAAGGGATGGCAGTTC
>JBJEYY010000280.1:0-4680 GCA_051887095.1 Faecousia sp.
GGGCACCAAGTACATCCGTCCCTCCGCTGCCCAGAAGGTCACCGGCACCTGGGACTTCGGCGCGGACGACGCTCTGAAGATGCCCGAGGGCACATTGCGCCTGGCGCTGGTGCAGGCCAAGGTCAGCCACGCCCTGATTAAGGGCATTGACACCTCCGAGGCTGAGAAGATGCCCGGCGTGGAAAAAATCATCACCGCCAAGGACATCGTGGCCGCCGGCGGCAAGAACCGGATCAACGGCCTGGTTATGCTGCCGCTGAACAACAAGTGCGACGGCTGGGACCGTCCCGTGCTGTGTGACGAGAAGATCTTCCAGTTCGGCGATGCCATTGCCATCGTTGCCGCCGACACCGAGGCTCACGCCCGGGCCGCTGCCGACGCTGTGAAGGTGGACATCGAAGAGCTGCCTGCCTACATGAACGCCATGGACGCCATCGCGGAGGATGCCATCGAAATCCATCCCGGCACCCCCAACGCCTACTACGAAACCAACTGTATCAAGGGCCCGGACTTTGACTTTGACTCCGCCCCCAACGTGGTGGAAATCGAGTCCTACTGCTCCCGTCAGCCCCACCTGCATCTGGAGCCGGACTGCGGCTACGCCTACATCGACGAGGACGGCATGGTTACCGTCCATTCCAAGTCCATCGGCATCCACCTGCATATGCCCATGATCGCCGACGGCATCGGCGTTCCCATGGAGAAGCTGCGCATCGTCCAGAACCACGCCGGCGGCACCTTCGGCTACAAGTTCTCCCCCACCAACGAGGCCATTCTGGGCGCAGCGGCCAAGATCCTGGGCCGTCCCGTATCTCTGGTGTTCAACCAGTTCCAGAACATCACCTACACCGGCAAGCGCAGCCCCGCCTTTATGCACATCAAGCTGGCGGCTGACGAGAACGGCAAGCTGCTGGGCCTGTGGGGCGACAACTATGTGGATCACGGTCCCTACTCCGAGTTCGGCGACCTGCTGACCCACCGCCTGAGCCAGTTTGTGGGCGCGGGCTACGACATCCCCACCATCCGCAACAAATCCCAGACCGTCTTTACCAACCACGCCTGGGGCTCCGCCTTCCGTGCCTACGGCTCTCCCCAGTCCTTCATGGGCTCCGAAATTGCCATCGACGTGCTGGCTGCCAAGATGGGTATGGATCCCTTCGATATCCGGGAGCTGAACTGCTACAAGGAGTCCGCCCAGTCCACCATCCCCACCGGCTACAAGCCCGATGTGTACTGCCTGGAAGAGATGTACAAGAAGGCCCGTCCCCTGTACGAGGCCGGTAAGAAGCGGGTCGCCGAGAAGAACGCCGCCTCCGACGGACGCTACAAGTACGGCATCGGCGTTGCCTCCGGTGTTTACGGCTGCGGTCTGGACGGCGTGGACGCTTCCCAGGCTTATGCCGAGCTGAACCCCGACGGCACAGTCACCATGTACACCTCCTGGGAGGATCACGGCCAGGGCGCTGATATGGGCACGCTGGTTTCCGCCCATGAAACCCTGCGTCAGGCAGGCATCAAGCCCGAGCAGATCCGCCTGGTGATGAACGACACCAAGATTACCCCCAACTCCGGCCCCGCCGGCGGTTCCCGCTCTCAGGTCATGTCCGGCAACGCCTGCCGTCTGGCCGCCGAAAACCTGCTGGCCGCCATGCGCAAGGAGGACGGAACCTACCGCACCTATGACGAGATGGTCGCCGATGGCATCGAGACCAAGGTCCAGGGTCAGTGGGTGGCCACCTACTGCGCCGAGCATCCCGTGGACCAGGCTACTGCACAGGGCGATCCCTTCTCCGTCTACATGTACACCCTGTTCCTGCCCGAGGTTTGTGTCGATACCCAGACCGGTAAGGTCAAGGTCGAGAAGTTCACCTGCGTGGCTGACGTGGGCACCATCATGAACAGGCTCCTGGTGGACGGCAACTTCTACGGCGGCCTGGCCCAGGGCATCGGCCTGGCCCTCAGCGAGGACTTCGACGATCTGACCAAGCACACCAGCCTGAGAGGCTGCGGAATTCCGTATCCCAAGGACATCCCCGATGACATCGAGCTGCACTACGTGGAAACCTACCGTCCCGAAGGCCCCTACGGCGCTGCCGGCTGCGGCGAGGCTCCTCTGGACGCGCCGCACCCCGCCATCCTGAACGCCATCTACAACGCCACCGGCGCCCGGATTACCCGGATTCCCGCCCTGCCCGAGGTTGTTCTGGCGGCACTGAAGGATCTGGAAAAGTAATTTCCTTTTTGGAAAACCTGTGCTATCATTAGAGAGGCGGGAAACCGCCTCTCTAACCATATTCCAAGGGAGTGAGAACCAATGACGATTGAGGAACGGGCCTCCACCCATGTCTACCGCCAGAAGCGGATGTTTACCAAGGAAGAGCTGGAAGCCATCGAGCACCTGTGCGTCCATGAGCAGCCCCCCTACTGCAGCGCGGCGTGTCCGCTGAAGCTCGATACCAAGGCCATGGTCGCCGCCATTGCCTCCGGGGATTTTGACCGGGCGTTGGCTCTCTATGAGAAAATCACTCCCTTTCCCCACATCCTCTGCGCCGCCTGTGAAGCGCCCTGTGAAAGCAAATGCAAGCTGAACCAGGTGGGGGAGGGCATCTCCATCCGTGCGCTGGAGGCAGCGGCGCTGCGCTTCGGCACACCCTCCAAAAGAAAAGGGCTTCTGCGGAAAAAGAACAAAAAAGCCGCCGTTTTCGGAGGGGATCTGTTCACCCTGTTCTTAGCCGGAGAACTGAGCCGGAAAATGTATCCGGTGACGGTTTTCTGTCAGGAGGATGGCTATGACGCCTTTGTGCGCGCCTGCGCGCCGGGACTATCGGAGGATATCCTTGCGGTCTCGGCAAAGGCGCTGTCCGGGATGGACATTGCCTTCGTCTGGAATACGGACCCCGCAGCCGCCTTCGCGGAAAAGGCGGGGGAATTTGACCTGCGCTGCGCGTCCTTTGCTGCCGCGCAGGCCCTGTTCCCGGAGCTTACCGTGGATGAGGCGGTGATGGTCTGCCGGGAGCACCGGCTGATTACCGGGAAAACGGAGGGGGTCCTGGGCGCGGCCTTCGGCGCGAAAAAAGCCGCCCTGTCCGCCGACCGGCTGGCCCAGAACCTGGACCCGGCCAACACCCGGGGCGAGGAAGGCAGCGTGGAAACAAGGCTCTATACCTCTCTGGAGGGCGTATCCCCCAGCACACGGATTGCCTGCACAGACCGGGAGGGCGCCATGGCGGAGGCGGGCCGCTGCATCCAATGCCGCTGTGAGGAGTGTATCAAGGGCTGCGCTTATTTGCGGCATTACAAGAAATTCCCCCGGATTCTCACCCGGGAAATCTACAACAACGTTTCCATCATTATGGGCGACCATATGATGAACAAGCCCATCAACGCCTGCTCCCTGTGCGGTCAGTGCAGCGTGCTGTGCCCCAACGGCTATGACATGGCAAAGGTCTGTCATATCGCCCGTGAGAATATGGTCACCACCGGCAAAATGCCCCTGGCCCCCCACGAATTTGCCCTGATGGATATGCTGTTTTCCAACGACGAAGCCTTCCTTTGCCGTCCCCAGCCGGGATACGCACAGTGCAAATATGTGTTCTTCCCCGGCTGTCAGGCGACAGCCATCGCCCCAGCCACCGTTCGGGCGGCGTATCTGGATTTGTGTCATCGATTAGACGGCGGCGTTGCCCTGATGCTGGGCTGCTGCGGGGCCATCTGCGACTGGGCCGGGCGGTACGAAATGTACGATGATGTGGGAAAATTTCTGGAGGAAAATTTCGAAAAGCTGGGAAATCCCACGGTGATTGCCGGATGTCCCACCTGTAAAAAACAGCTGTCTTCCCATGAAAGCTTAGAAATCCACGGAATCTGGCAGATTCTGGAGGATATCGGGTTGCCCGGGAAGGCGAAACGGCTGGACAAACCCGTTGCCGTCCACGATGCCTGCGGTGCGAGAGGGGATGCCGAAACCCAGGCCAGCATCCGCCGGATTGCGGAAAGCCTGGGCTGTCAGGTGACCGAGACGCCCTACGAGGGGGACAAAGCCCCCTGCTGCGGCTACGGCGGCCTTACCCAGTACACCAACCGGGAAGTGGCAAAGGAAATGACGGATGTGTGCCTTCAGCGCTCCGAGCTGCCTTACTTAAGCTACTGCATGGCCTGCCGGGACCGGTTCGCCCGGGAGGGGCGGGAGTCCCTGCACCTGCTGGAACTGGTTTACGGCACCTCCGCCGACCACTGCCCGGACATCAGCGCCAAGCGGTATAACCGCCTGTCCCTGAAAAATCAATTGCTGGAAGAAATCTGGAACGAGGAGGTAACCCAAGTGGATTTGGGCTTTTCCGTCGAATATACTCCCGAAGCGGAGGCTATGATGGACGACCGGATGATTCTGAAAACCGATGTGATCCGGGTTTTGCAGAATCTGCGGGAAACCGGGGAGGCTGTCCGGGAGGAGGAATCCGGTCTGTGCCTGACCCGGGCCCGGCTGGGCAACGTGACCTTCTGGGTCAAATATGAGGAGCTTGACGGCGGCTACCGGGTGCACCGGGCCTACAGCCACCGGATGAATATTGTGAACCGGCTGTAATCGTTTCTTAAGGGCTATCGGCACACGTTCGGTAAAGTGATAAATTGTTGTTTGTAAATTATACGCTGTCATTGCGAGCCAGTGCGCACACTGGC
>JBJEYY010000281.1:0-4673 GCA_051887095.1 Faecousia sp.
AAAAATCGCAACGTTCCCCACTCTTCAGGGCAATTGTCGGTACATTTCCCCTCTACCCGGGGGATTGCCACGCCAGTGTGCGCACTGGCTCGCAATGACAGTATATATTTGACAAACAACAATTTGTCGGATTGCTGACTTAAGCCGATAAGCATATTTGATAATATCATAAAAATGTTGTTAAGACAACATACTTTTCTCTTTTGATGGTATATGCTGGGTAACACGGGACAAAACTGCAGCACTTTGACGAATCGTCCCAAGCATGGAGGAATGAATATGAAAAAGTGGATCGCTTTATTGACCGCACTGTGCATGACCGCCTGCCTGTTCGCGGGCTGCGGCAGCGCCAAAACGGAGCCCGCTACAGCCCCCGCTGCCACGCAGGCGCCTGCCCCCGCAGCGACAGAAGCCCCCACCGCGGCACCGGAAACCGAGCCTGCTGCCGAACCCGTAGAGCTGATTGTATTTGCCGCCGCTTCCATGACGGAAACCCTGACGGAGCTGGGGAACGCGTACATGGCGGACCATCAGGAGGTGACCATTGTCTTTAACTTCGACTCCTCCGGCACCCTGAAAACCCAGATTCAGGAGGGCGCCGATTGTGATATCTTTATCTCCGCCGGTCAGAAGCAGATGAACCAGCTGGATATCAACGCGAAGCCCGAGGCCAACCCCGACGGCCTGGACTTTGTTCTGGAGGGCTCCCGGTTCAACATTCTGGAGAACAAGGTGGCGCTGGCCGTTCCGGAAGGCAACCCCGCCGGCATCAACTCCTATGACGATCTGATCGCGGGATTGAAGGAAGGCAGAGTGGTGCTGGCGATGGGCAACTCCGATGTTCCCGTAGGCCAGTACACCCAGAAGATTCTGGCCTTCTATGAGCTGTCCGAGGAGGACCTGGCTGCCGCCGGCTCTGTCACCTACGGCTCCAACGTCAAGGAGGTTACGACCCAGGTCAGCGAAGCCACCGTGGACTGCGGCATCATCTACCAGACCGATGCCTTCTCCGCCGGCCTGACTGTGGTGGATACCGCTACCGCCGAAATGTGCGGACAGGTGATCTATCCCGCAGCCATTCTGAAGGCTTCCAAATACCCCGATGCCGCCCAGGCCTTCCTGGACTATCTGGTCAGCGACGCCGGAGACGCGGTGTTCGCGGCCGTGGGCTTCACCCCTGTAGCATAGGTTTTTGTATCCGCACAGGCGGGCAATTTTGCCCGCCTGTTTCAATATTACCGCAAAGGATTGATGGTATGGACTGGTTCCCGCTGTATAATTCCATCCGCATTGCCGCCATCAGCACGGTGATTATTTTTTTTGTGGGCATTTTCGCAGCCTATTACATCGCCAAAACACCGAGGCTTGTCAAAGGCGTATTGGATGTGATTCTGACGCTTCCGCTGGTGCTGCCTCCCACCGTGGTGGGCTATCTGCTGCTGAGGGTGCTGGGTCCCAAGCGGATCATCGGTTCCTGGTTTTTGAAGGTCTTCGGTCTGAAGCTGACCATGACCTGGTGGTCGGCGATTTTTGCCACCACCGTGGTTATCTTCCCGCTGATGTACCGGACCGCCCGGGGCGCCTTTGAATCCTTTGACGAAACCCTGGCCTACTCCGCCCAGTCCCTGGGCCTGAGCAACAGCTACATCTTCTGGCGCATTCGGATGCCCTACTGCCGTCAGGGGATCCTGGCCGGAACCGTTCTGGCCTTCGCACGGGCGCTGGGGGAATACGGCGCTACCAGCATGATCTGCGGCTACACCCCCGGGCGAACCGCCACGATTTCCACCACTGTTTACCAGCTCTGGCGCACCAGCGACGACGGCGCCGCCTTTCGTTGGGTGATGGTGAACCTTGCCATTTCCTTTGTGGTGCTGCTGGCTGTGAACATGATGGAAAAGCGCAGCACCCGGAAGAAGGGAGGGGCCTGAATGTCCATTTCCGTTGACATTGAGAAAAAACTCGGCTCCTTTCATCTGCGGGTGCAGTTTGAAGCCGGGGACGAAACCCTGGCGCTGCTGGGCGCCTCCGGTTCCGGGAAAAGCATGACCCTCAAATGCATTGCGGGCATTGAGAAGCCGGACCGGGGCAGGATCGTGGTAGACGATGTGGTTCTGTTTGATTCCGAAAAGCATATCAATCTGACGCCACAGCAGCGGCGTACGGGACTGATGTTCCAGAATTACGCCTTGTTTCCCAATATGACAGTGCTGCAGAATATCCGCGCCGGAGCCAGCCGGGAGCCGGACAGAAGGAAACGGGAGGCCGCCGTCGCCGCCGTCATGGACAGCTTCGGTCTTGCGCCGTTGGCGGGCCATCTGCCCTCCCAGCTTTCCGGGGGGCAGCAGCAGCGTACCGCGCTGGCCCGGATTCTGGTTTCCAATCCCCGAATTCTGCTGCTGGATGAACCCTTTTCCGCCCTGGACAACCACCTGCGGTTCCGCCTGGAGCAGGAGGTGCGCAGGACCATCGCGGATTTTGGAAAAACCGTGCTGCTGGTTTCCCATGACCGGGACGAGGTCTTCCGCCTGTCGGACAGCATTGCGGTCATCAATGACGGCGCCATCGACGCCTTTGGCACGAAGGCGGAGGTGTTTTCCAACCCCGGAACCCGGAAGGGCGCCATCCTCACGGGCTGCAAGAATATCTCCGCCATCGAGGTGCTGGAAAACGGCCAGATTTGGGCAACGGACTGGGATATGGTGCTGGAGGCGCCGCCCCTCCCGCCCGATGTCGGCGCGGTGGGAATCCGGATGCACGATATCCGCCCAGGGCCGGGAAAAAACGGCTTCCGGTGTCAGGTGGTTGCGGAAATTGAGAATCCCTTCTCCTATACCGTAATGCTTAAGCCCAAAAACAGCACCTGCGGGTGCCCAATCGGCTGGGAAATGAATAAAGACCTTTGGAGGAAGCTCCGGTCCGACGAGGTCGGAATTTCCCTCCCGCCCGAAGCACTGCTGCTTTTAAGAGAAATGAAAAAAACTCAGCGGTGAGACAAATTGTTGTTTGCAACACACGTTCCAAGTTTTCTGTCATTCCGAGCCAGTGCGCACACTGGCGTGGGAATCCCCCGGTTAGATGGGAAATGTACCGAAAAACATCCTGAAGAGTGGGGGATGTTGCGATTTTTGACGGTAATCGTTACTTGGTTCCTTTCAACTGGGGGATTGCCACACCAGTCTGCGGACTGGTTCGCAATGACAGGTGATTTGCACGAACCCCTTCAAACAACAATTTGCCGAACTGCGGTGTTAACCCGATAGGAAGACAAAGGAAAAGAGGAAGGTCAGATGAAAAAAATCAACGTGCAGGATGCCATTGGCATGGCGCTGTGCCATGACATCACCGAAATGAACGACGGCTTCAAGGGCGTTGCCTTCAAGCGCGGGCATATCATCCGGGAAGAGGATGTGGAGCATATGCTGAACATCGGCAAACGCACTGTGTTCGTATGGGAAGAAAATGCTGGGGAGGTCCACGAGGACGACTGCGCCCGGAGAATGGCGGCCATGGCGCCGGTAGAGGGCGCCCACTATACCGAGCCCGCTGAGGGAAAGGTGCTTCTGATCGCCGATCGGCGGGGAATGCTTCGGGTAAACCGTGCGCTTCTGCGGAAAATCGATTCCATCGGCGACATCACCATCTGTACGCTCCCGGATCACTATCCGGTGGAGGCAGGGGCCCGGCTGGCGTCCATGCGGATTGTTCCGCTGGTGACCCAGGAGGAGCAGATCGCCGAGGCGGAGCGGCTGTGCGCCCGGGAAAAGCTTCTGGAGCTGCATCCCTACCGGCCCCGGAAGATCGGCGTGGTGATCACTGGATCCGAGGTCTATTCCGGCCGGATCAAGGACAAATTTGAGCCCGTGGTCCGCGCAAAGATGAAGCAGTATCCCGCGGAGATTGTGGGTGTCACCATCTGCGACGACGATCTGGACGGAATCGTGGGCGCGGCAAAGGCCCACCTGGAACGGGGGGCGGATTTTCTGATCTTCACCGGCGGGATGAGCGTGGATCCGGACGATCTGACCCCCACTGCCGTCCGGCAGCTGGGCGCGGAAATCATCACCCATGGCGTTCCCTCCCAGCCGGGCAATATGACGCTGGTGGCCTATCTGGGGGATGTGCCCATTCTGGGGGTGCCCGGCGCGGCAATCAAGCTGCCCACCACCGTATTCGATGTCCTTCTGCCCCAGATTTTTGCCGGCGACAGAATTACGAAGGAAGAACTGACCGGTCTGTGCGACAGCGGCCTGTGTCAGATGTGCAAGGCTTGCCACTGGCCCAACTGCACCTTCGGAAGATACTGAGAGAAAAATAAAGGAGCCGATGAGCTGCGAGAAACTTCACAGCTCATCGGCCCTTTTTTATAGACGCAGAATGTTTTTAAGCAAGCATGCTTTTTTGCGGTGTCGGCAGAGGCCTGAGAATTGTTTGAAGGATTTGAAATCCGCAGAGTGCGGGCACCGACCGCGAGAAGGACGAGCCTGTGCAGAATTGGGATGATTCTTCCTGGTGTCAGGACTTCACAAAAGCGAAGATGTGTTGTATTATGAATAAAACGGATCGGATTAACTCAGCAGGTCGACAAATTGGTGTTTACACTACACGTTTCAAATTTCCTGTCATTGCGAACCAGCGCGCACGCTGGTGTGGCAATCCCCCGGTTAGAGGGG
>JBJEYY010000282.1:0-4660 GCA_051887095.1 Faecousia sp.
CAACCGGGGGATTGCCACACCAGTGTGCGCACTGGTTCGCAATGACAGCGTTTTTTCTGGTGCGCACTTGTAAACAACAATTTACTAAATCATCGTCTGGCGGATCAGGTGCTGGTGGCGGGTTTGCCGCGGGAGGGGATTTTCTGAACCCAGCCGATAAGCTGGCCGGAGAGGAGGACGGTCAGCAGGGAATAGCCGATTCTTCTGAGTGGAATATAGCTGAGGGAAAGCAGCAGCACCAGAAGATCACTGGCCAGGTAGATCCATTGAATGGGCGCTTTGGTCAGGCAGGAGATGCTCATGGCCAGGGCATCGTCGCCGGAGGTGGCACCTCCCGCCCGGACGGTTAGCCCCGCGCCGATGCCGATAAAGAGCGCACCGACGATGGCAGCCAGCAGGGGGTGGCCCGCGATCTCCGGCCACAATGGCGGGAACTGCTCACAGAGACAATAGCCCAGGGAATAGCTGCAGGCGGCGATGAGGGAATAGGCAATGAAGCCGCGGCCCAGGGTCTTCCAGCCAAGGGCATAGCAAGCGGCGTTCAGGACGAAGCTGGACAGGGCAGGGGAAATGCCCAGCCAGTGGTCAATCAGCAGCACTGCGCCCAGCACGCCACCCTCGGTGACACCGGACAGAGCGTGGACGTTGTACATTCCGAAGGCCTGAAAGGCCGAGGCCAAAAAGGCAATGATACAATTGGATAGTCTGAGTTTGGGAATTCTGGGGGTCATTTTCTGAGGTTTTCTCCTTTGTTCCTGGTTTTCCGGGCAATATACCATGGAAACCGGGAAATGTCAAGGCAGGTAGTGGACCCGCCGCTTTTCCTCAGCTCCGGGAGGCTCCGGGGCTTCCTGGCAGAACAGACCGTACAGGTCGCCGGAGCGTTTTTCCAATGCCCAATAGGGGTGGTCGATCCGCTCCCCGGGGTTTCGGAAATCTCCCTTTTCCTTGGCGGTCTTCAGAACGGCTCGGCCCGTTTCACTGAAGGCCAGCACCCGGGTATAGGGAACGGGAGCCTCCAGGATTTCCCGGGTAATCCCCAGGAAGGCGCACAGCACCATCCGGTCAATACGGGTGCGGGTGTAGCGCTTGGATTTGACGGCGGTGATAATGGCTTCCAGAGTGTCCGCCTCCCGGGCCGCGTGCATGAGCTTCCGCCACAGGCCCTCGGAGCCGTAGGGGAGGGCTTCAAACTCCCCGTCGGACATGGTGCGAAGCCGATAGAGGATTGCCCGCTCTCCGGCTTCCAGGGTGTGCAGGGGCGCTGAGCGGAAGCAGTCCCGGACAGTCTCCGGAAGGTAGTCCAGCCAGGCCCCGGACTGGAGCATCAGGCTCCGCAGGGAGGTGGCGGAAGGGTTCTCCGGGTCGGGCAAGGGCGCATGGTAGCTGCCCTCCCGGCGGATGGGGAAGGGCTCCAGGGGGGAACCCTGGGAGAGGATGGCTTTGCAGTATTCCACCCCCAGAATGTCGTTGGGAAGAGTCAGGGGAACGCTGCCGGGGTGCAGCCGCTCCAAAGCGGTCTGCCGGGCGGCGGGGAAGGAAAGTCCCTTGCCCAGTTCCTGACGCAGCAGGGGAGGGAATTCCCCGCTGAGCAGGGTACGGGCAGTGGCAAGAAGCGCTTCTTTCTCCCCGGTTTCCGCGCCGAAGCAGAGCACATCGCAGAAGGAAGAGAGAATTCGCACGCCCCCGGCGGCAAACCCTTCCGCGGAGGACAGCGCATAGGTGATGGGCAGTTCCAGCACCAGGTCGGCCCCGGCCAGAATGGCGGCCTTGGCCCGGATGGACTTGTCCGCGATGGCGGGGGCGCCCCGCTGGACGTAGTTGCCGCTCATCAGGCAGCAGACTGCCACTTCCGGGCCGAAATGCTCCCGAATGCGGTTTATTTGCTTTTGGTGCCCCCGATGGAGGGGGTTGTATTCACAGATAATCCCGACGGTTTTCAAAAAATCCCCTCCTTCCCAAAATTTTTCCTGTTCAGGGGTTGAGAAATCCGGAAAAATGGAATATAATAATCAAAGCTTTAACCAGTATACCACAACCGCGCGAAAAAAGAAATTATTTTATTTTAGGAGGTTTATCCCCGATGAACATTCTGATTATCAATGCCGGTTCCTCCAGCCTGAAGTACCAGCTGATGGACCCGGATACCGGCGTCGTTTCCGCCAAGGGCCTGTGCGAGCGTATCTACATTGACGGCCGTCTGACCCACAAGGTGGGCGACAAGAAGGTTGTAAAGGACATTCCCATGCCCACCCACTCCGAGGCCATCCAGGCCGTTCTGGAGATTCTGGTGGACCCCGTGGAGGGTGTGATCAAGTCCACTGACGAGATCGACGCCGTTGGCCATCGGGTTCTGCACGGCGGTATGAAGTTCTCCGATTCCTGCATCATTGACGATGCCTGCATCAAGGCCATCGAGGATTGCATCCCCCTGGGCCCCCTCCACAATCCTGCCAACCTGATGGGCATCCGGGCCTGCCAGGCGGTTATGCCCAACACGCCCCAGGTGGCCGTGTTCGACACCGCTTTCCACATGACCATGCCCCCCAAGGCCTACCGCTACGCCATTCCCACCGAGTACTATGAGAATGACGACATCCGCCGCTACGGCTTCCACGGTACTTCCCACAAGTACATTGCCCGCCGGGCCGCGGAGCTGATGGGTACCAAGAATTTCAAGATGGTCAACTGCCACCTGGGCAATGGATCCTCCATGTCCGCCATCAAGGACGGCAAGTGCATGGACACCACCATGGGCCTTTCTCCTCTGGCCGGTGTGCCCATGGGCACCCGCTCCGGTGACATTGATCCCTGCGTGGTGCAGTTCATCTGCAACAAGTATGGTATGAGCGTGGACGACTGTCTGACCATGCTGAACAAGAAGTCCGGCATGCTGGGCATCTCCGGTGTGTCCTCCGACTTCCGGGATCTGGAAGCCGGTGCCAACGAGGGCAACGAGAACTGCCAGCTGGCTCTGGACAAGTTCTGCTATGAGGTCGCCAAGTACGTGGGCGCTTACGCCGCCGCGCTGAACGGTCTGGATATGATCACCTTCACCGCCGGTGTGGGCGAGAACGGCCCCACCACCCGGCAGGCCATCTGTGACTACCTGGGCTTCATGGGCGTGAAGATCGACCCCGAGAAGAACAATGTCCGGGGCAAGGAGGCTCTGATCTCCACTCCCGATTCCAAGGTTCAGGTCTGGGTCATCCCCACCAACGAGGAGCTGATGATCGCTCAGGACACCGCCGAGCTGGTCAAGGCCGCGAGAAAGTAAGACAGAAGGATTCGCAGGAGCCGCCGCGGTATGCGGCGGCTCTTTTCTGAACAAGGAGTGAAACCTATGAAAACTGTTACAGAGCGCTTCCTGCGCTATGTTTCCTTTGACACCATGTCCGATGAGTTTTCCGAAACCTGCCCTTCCTCTGACAAGCAGAAGCTGCTGGGGGCCGCCCTGGTGGAGGAGATGCAGCAGATGGGCATCCGGGATGCCCGGATGGATGAAAACGGCTATGTCTACGGCACGGTGCCCGGAGATCCGGATCTTCCCGCCATCGGTCTGATTGCCCATATGGATACCTCTCCCGATGCCTCCGGGGCGGACATCAAAGCCAGAATTGTGGAGTATACCGGGGAGGATGTTTGCCTGAATGCGGAGAAGGGGATTTATCTGCGGGAGGCGGATTATCCGGCCCTTCGGAATCATGTGGGCAAGCATCTGATCGTCACTGACGGCACCACCCTGCTGGGGGCGGACGACAAGGCCGGTGTGGCGGAGATCATGGCGGCTGCGGAATACCTGCTGGAAAAGGGCGGCCCCCACGCCACCTTAAAAATCGGCTTTACTCCTGACGAAGAAATCGGACGGGGCGCGGATCGGTTTGATGTGGCCGGGTTCGGGGCGGACTACGCCTACACCGCCGACGGCGGCCCCGTGGGGGAAATTGAGTACGAGAATTTCAACGCCGCCTCTGCCAAGGCTGTGTTCCGGGGCCTGAACATCCATCCCGGCTCCGCCAAGGACAAGATGGTCAACTCCCAGCTCATCGCCATGGAGTTCCAGAGCCTGCTGCCGGTGCAGCAGCGGCCGGAGTACACCGAAGGCTATGAGGGCTTCATCCATCTGACGGATATGGAGGGCCAGGTGGAGCGCAGCGTTCTGCGCTACATTGTCCGAGACCATGATATGGAGAAGTTCCAGGCGAAAAAGGCGGTTCTCGCGGCTGCGGCGGAATTCATCAACCGCAAGTACGGCGAGGGAACCGTGGAGCTGACCATCAAGGACAGCTATTTCAATATGAAAAAGTGCATCGAGCCCTGTATGTATGTGGTGCAGCGGGCGATGAAGGCCATGAAGGCCGTGGGCATGGAGCCCAGGGCCGTGCCCATCCGGGGCGGTACCGACGGTGCAAGGCTTTCCTATGAGGGACTGCCTTGTCCGAACCTGTGCACCGGAGGGGAGAACTACCACGGGCGTTTTGAGTATATTCCCGTGGAGGATATGGAGCGCTGCGTACAGATGCTGGTCAGGATTCTGACCGACGCGGGGAAATAACGGAAATCCATTGGAGCGAAAAACTGTTGATTGTTGCGCGTTACAAATTTCCTGTCATTGCGAACCAGTGCGCACACTGGTGTGGCAATCCCCCGGTTAGAGGGG
>JBJEYY010000283.1:0-4646 GCA_051887095.1 Faecousia sp.
CACACAATTTCAAACAACAATTTACCGAGCAGCTGAGTAAAGCCGATAAGCACATAATTCTTTATCTATTCTATCGACACAGGTCAATCAATAGTTCAATGGATACTCTAAGTTCTTCTTGAGTAAATGAATGTGTTGGATCTGGATGATCAATAACATTTCGAATATAGGTTGAAATTGATTGATACGTTGTTGTCCCATGCGTGTACGGCTTTTGGTGTATGGCAGAATTATATTGCGTTTGAGCTATAATGTAATCATCTGTACTTTTGACGGAGGTATTGCCAGTTTTGTTTTGTAGATAACCATATAACTGTATATGATAATCATTTGAAACAATATCGAAAGCAATGTAGTTAATTTCAGCCGATGTGATGGACGGAAGGACAGAAGGTGCAACAATCCGTTGCGCCTCAACTACACCGCTGTTATCTTTCAAGACAACAATCAGAATATCATTATTATTTGGTGGTGTTAATGCGGCACACAATACATACTCGGAGTGTGTCGCAAAAAGCATTTGGGTAGTTTGAACTCCACCGGAATTAAATTTTCTCCAGAATCACCCGATCCGCGGGGCAGAAATCAAAGGCCGGTGTTTCAGAGGGCAGCACCCACCGCAGATCGTTGTGCTCAAGCTTCTGGGGTGTACCCCGAACAATGCCCGCATTGAAAACCGTCAGATGGATGGTAACATCCGGGTACGCGTGGACAACTTCCATAAACGGTGTCCCGACAGACAAGGTAACCCCCAATTCTTCCCGGCATTCCCGGATCAGGGCCTGCTCCTTGGTTTCCCCCGGCTCCACCTTACCGCCAACGAATTCCCACTGCATTGCTCTGGCTTTATTCCCGGGCCGCTGACAGATCAAGAATCTGTCCCCATCCCAAATCAGAGCCGCCACTACCTCCGTTTGTTTGCTCATAAATGATCACCGCCGAAAAACGAATACTCACACGTAAATAATGATCAATCCTGTCAGCATCCCAAAAATGGTTGCGGTGGCCGGGAGCTTGGAGCGCCACATGAGGATGGATTCCGGAAGCAGTTCCCCGAACACCACATACAGCATGGCACCGGAGGCAAAGCTCAGCGACAGCGCCAGAGCTGTCGTGCCCATAGCGCCCACGGTGAACCCCAAAACCGCACCCAGAATCGTGGGGAATCCCGTCAGCGCCGTCACGAGCACCGAGCGCCATTTGGGCATTCCACCGGAAATCAGGGGCACCGCCACAGCCATTCCCTCCGGAACATTGTGCAGACCGATGACAATGGCCATGGTCAGACCGCCCCGGTTCAGAAGCGTTTCCTGTGCGCTGCGGGCAAAGGATGCGCCGATGACCATTCCCTCGGGAATATTGTGCAGCGCGATGGCCGCGGCCATCACCAGTCCCGCCAGAAACAATCCGCTGCGGGGCTGACGGCCCTCCCGGTGTTCCTGCAGATGGTTGGCGTGGGTCAGCTCCTCCAGGGAGTCGGCGGTCCTCGGGTGGTTTTCGTCAATATGAGCCACTTCGTGGTTGGTTTTGCGATCGATCCAAGCGTTTAGCAGGGCGATGACAACATACCCCACCAACACGCCCGTCACAACCAGACCCACATCATTGTTCACATCATCCGGATGCAGCGCCTCCGTCAGCAGATCAAAGCACACCACAGAGATCATGACCCCCGCGGCATAGGACAGCAGCAAGCTGACTGTCTTGCTGGAATCCTTGCGGAACAGGCAGGAAACCAGCCCGCCCAAGCCCGTACCTCCCATGCCGGCCAGAGCCGTAATTCCAATCACGCTCCAGATCATTTCTCTTTCTCCTCCTTATGTTAGGCAAAGGTAACCGTTCCCGCATATCCTACCACACACGCCCCCATCTGTCAATTCGCCTTTTCCATTTTTCCCTTCTCCCCGGCAAATTGTTGTTTGAACGGCTTCGCCTTCGAGTTTTCTGTCATTGCGAGCCAGTGTGCACACTGGCGTGGCAATCCCCCAAGGATTTAGGAACGATTTTTTGTCACGTTTCTTCTTTCTTTCCGGGTATTTAGGGTGTTTTTCGTTCCGTTTCCCTTCTAACCGGGGGATTGCCACACCAGTCTGAGGACTGGTTCGCAATGACAGAAAACTTGGAATGCATATTTCAATCAACAATTTGTTTATCCACTCCGCAAGGAATTCACAGAAAAGCACCCCATTTGCCTTGGGGATTTCTCTCGGAGCAAATGGGGTGTGATTTTCTTGGCCGCAGCCCCCGGCTTGGGGGGAGCTTCATATTTTCAGCATCCGGTATCCGATGCCGATATGGGTCTGGATGTACTGGGTATCCGGATCCGTTTCAATCTTTTTCCGCAGGGTTGCCATGTGCACCCGCAGAGATGCCATGTCGCTTTCCCAGGAGCTCCCCCAGATCTTGTCGGTCAGATAGGTGTGGGTCAGCACCTTGCCCACATCCTTCGCCAGCAGGCACAGGAGCTTGTACTCCGTTGGGGTCAGCTTCAGCGGCACACCGTTCATGTAAGCACAGCCTGCCCCGTAGTCGATGGTCAGATTCCCGTTGTGGAATGTGGATTCCCCGTTTTTGCTCTCCAGCGCGGCCAGCCGCCGCTGGGTAACCCGGAGCCGTGCCAGCAGCTCCGCCACGGAAAAGGGCTTGGTCAGGTAATCATCCGCTCCCGCGTCCAGGGCGGAAATCTTGTCGGCATCCTCGCTTCGGGCGCTGATGACAATAATCGGCATCTGCGACCAGGAGCGGATGCGGGAAATCACCTCCACCCCGTCCATATCCGGCAGCCCCAGGTCCAGCAGCACAATATCCGGCTGCTGGGTGGAGGCTGCCCCAATGGCCGATTCCCCGTCCGGCGCGGTGAGGAACCGGTAATCGTTGGATTTCAGGGTGGTGGTAATCAGGTTACGGACGGTTCCGTCATCCTCAACCACCAGAATCAGCGGCTTATTCATGGAGTTCCACCTCCCCTGCCGGGATCGTAAAAGTAAAGACTGTTCCCTGCGGAACGTTGTCGGCAACCCGAATGTCGCCGCCGTGGGCGGTGACAATAGACTTGCATAGGCTCAGCCCCAGTCCCAAGCTGCGGCGGCTGTCCGCGATGGGATTGCTTCCCGTATAAAACATCTGAAAAATCTTGCTCTTTTCCTCGTCGGAAACACCGGGGCCGTCATCCGCAACGGAAAAAACAGCCCATCCCTTCTCCGCCTTTGTCGTAACCGCAATACGGGAACCGGCGGACGTATATTTGATGGCGTTGTCCACCAGATTGATCAGCACCTGCACAATAAGCCTGGCATCGCACCGGGCCAGCAGCAGATCATCCTCATGAGAAACCGTGACGGTGTGCTCCACCTTCTTTCGGCTGATGTGCTGCATTGCCTCGGACACGATTTCCTCCACCAGCTGAGGCTGGGTATTCAGCTTCATATGTCCCCCTTCAATCCGGGTGACCGCCAGCAGGTTTTCCACCAGATTGTTCAGCCATGCCGCGTCATCATAAATGTCGCTGTACATCTGATTTCTGTTTTCCGGGGGCAGGTGCTCACTGTCGGCAAGCAGCATTCCCGCATTGCCGGAGATGGCTGTCAGCGGTGTCCGAAGGTCATGGGAGATGGAGCGCAGCAGATTGGAGCGGAGCTTTTCATTCTCCGCCAGCAGCTTGGCCTCCTCCTTCTCCTTGGCGTTTTTCATATTCTCCAGCGCCAGGGCGCATTCTCCCAGAATGGAAAGTAGCACACTGTTTTCAAAGGCCTCCAGGGGTTCCGCCCCATCCATAATGACGCTGCCGTAGATATGGGAAGCGGTTTTGATCAGGTAGGCAGTCGCATCCTTCTTCCCTCCGGCACTCACCCCGGGGCAGACCGTCAGATCCCTGCCCACCAGCTTGCGCAGCTGGGTCCGGGCCACCTGGAATATCTCCTCCTCTGTGGCAGCCTTCTGGAGCATCTGGTTGGTTTCAAACAGCTGGTTCGTCCGGTAGGCCGCCCGGGCGGACTGCTTTACCTGGCTTTTCAGCCGGTCGGTCAGGCTGCCCACGATCAACGCCGCCACAATCATGATTAGGAACGTCAGCGGTGCCCCATCCTCATAAACCCGCAGGGAAAACTGGGGACTGGTGAAAAAGAAATTGAACACCAGCACACTGGCCAGGGCGGACAGAATATAGCTGCTTCTGGTGGAGGTTGCCATAGAGGTCAGCAGCACCGCCAGCAGGTAAATCGCGATGATGTTGGCTTCGGTAAAGCCCACCTTGGAAAACGCGTAGCCCACCATGGTCGCCAGAATCAGGATCGCAAGGGAGACCGTCCAGTCCCGGAAAATGGTGCCCGGATGGACCTTCCGGTTGGCCTTCTGGGTGCGGTAGGCCGGATCCGTATTGGCATCCGGAATGATATGAATGTCCATATTGGGCGCAATGGCAATCAGCTTTTCCGTCAAGGTAGGCTTGCCCCAGAGGTGCTTCCTGGCCGCGGCGCTTCTGCCGATAACGATTTTCGTCACCCCGGAAAGCCGCGCGTACTCCGCAATCTGATAGGATACATCATCCCCGAATACGGTTTCCACGGTGGCGCCCAGGGCTTCCGCCAGTTTCGTATGCGCGCGGAGCCGCTCCCGGTCCTCCTCAGACATGGCCTCATAATTGGGGG
>JBJEYY010000284.1:0-4642 GCA_051887095.1 Faecousia sp.
TTTACGTTTCAAACACCAATTTGTCGGCTTGCTGACTTAAGCCGATAAGCACAAAGAGTATTAATATAAAGAGAATTCCCCGCAGCGGATGCTGCGGGGAAAGAGGTCAGGCAAATTCCCTGAGATAGGATTTGGCCAGTTGGTCGTGCTCTTTGCTGAAGCCATGGCCTGCGCTGGGGATGATTTTCAGTGTGCAGGCATCGCCGTAAGCTGTCTGGGCTTTTTGGGCATAATCCATAGAAACGATCCGGTCATCCGTGCCGTGTACAATCAGGACGGGCCCATGGTAGCCCTGGATCTCCTGGAACGGGTCCATGCTGATTACATCCGCCGGGTAACACCTGCCCAGCTTCATGGGACCGCAGTTGATCCGCTGGGGGATGTTGTTGGGGTCGAATTTCGCGAACATCATCTTTCCGGCTCTGGCGTCATCCGGAATGCAAAAGGCAGGATAAAACAGCACCAGCCTGTCAACGTCGTTTTCGGGCTTCGCGGCGGTCAGCGCGGAAACCATGCCGCCCTGACTCGCTCCCATGAGGAGCAGCCTGTTGGAGGTATAGGGGAGACTCCGCGTGTACCGGATGACCGCTTCCAGGTCCTTTACTTCTGTCAGAACCGACATTTCCGTGGTTTTTCCGTCGCTCTTTCCGCCCCGCACACTCCCACCGCAGAAGTCAAAGCAGTAAGCCGCATATCCTTTCCCTGCCAGGAGCTGGGTGTATTCCCGGACGGAATTCCGGTTTGCCATGAAGCCGTGGGAAACAATGGCAATGGGGAGATTATCCCCCTCCGGACGGTATTCGGTGCCCCGGACGGTCAGACCATCCCGTTGACAGGAAAAGTCCGATTCCGTAATTCCGGGAAGCTGCTTATTTTTTCGGAAAAGCTGAAGCAATGACATATTTGGGTCCCTCCTGTACCATTTTTTGTCAGTATAGCACGGAATTACGGAATCCGTCAATCGTTTTGAAAAGTCCTTGCGTTTTCTGCGGGATTTTGATAGAATCACTTGGATAAGGACTGCCCTGGAAGGAGCGTTAGATGTGAACGATGCAATGATGACAAAGGACTATTGGTATGACCTGCCGGAGGAGCTGATTGCCCAGACACCCCTGGAGCGCCGGGACGCTTCCCGGCTCATGGTGATGAACCGGGAAACAGGGGAGATTTCCCACCGGCATTTTTTTGATATCGTGGAGTATCTTTGCCCGGGGGACTGCCTGGTGATGAATGATTCCCGGGTACTGCCTGCGAGGCTTCTGGGACACCGCCCCTCCGGGGGAGCCGTGGAGGTACTGCTGCTGCGGGACCTGGGGGACAAACGCTGGGAATGCCTGTGCAAACCCGGCCGGAAAATGCAGGTGGGCAGTGAGGTAGTCTTCGGAAACGGGGAGCTGACCGCTGTTGTGCGGGAGGTTCGGGAGGATGGCAACCGGGTTGTGGAGTTCCGTTATGAGGGAATTGTCCTGGAGGTGCTGGAGCGGCTGGGAAAAATGCCGCTGCCCCCTTACATCAAGGAGGAGCTTGCTGACCAGGAGCGCTACCAGACTGTATATTCCCGGGAGGTGGGCTCTGCCGCCGCACCCACCGCGGGACTGCATTTTACGCAGGATCTGTTGGATAAGATCCGCAAGATGGGCGTGAACACCGCGTTCGTCACCCTGCATGTGGGACTGGGCACCTTCCGGCCGGTGAAGGCGGAGCAAATCACCGACCACCATATGCACTCGGAGCTTTGCATGATGAGCGAAGAAACCGCCGATGTTCTGAACCGGACAAAGCGGGAGGGCGGGCGAATCATCTGTGTGGGCACCACCTCCTGCCGGACTCTGGAATCCCTGGTAGGGGAGGACGGGCGCTTCGCTGCAGGCTCCAAATGGACGGATATTTTCATCTACCCGGGCTACCGCTTTAAGGCTATGGATGGCCTGGTTACCAATTTCCATCTTCCGGAGAGCACGTTGGTGATGCTGGTATCGGCCTTTGCCGGGAGGGAGCACGTTCTGAACGCTTACGCTGAGGCGGTGAGGGAGCGTTATCGCTTTTTCAGTTTTGGGGATGCCATGTGCATTATTTGAGGAGAATTGTATGAACGCACCTGTAGATGTAACCAATATCCGGATCGAGACGCCCAGGCTGATCCTTCGGCCCTGGAGACAGAGTGATCTGGATGATTTCTATGAGTATGCCAGTGTCGACGGCGTTGGACAGATGGCTGGGTGGCAGCCTCATGAATCCGTTCAGAAAACACAAATGATTCTTGACCTGTTTATCCAGGAAAAGAAAACCTTCGCTCTGGAGCTCAAGGAAAACGGAAAGGTTATCGGTTCCCTGGGGCTGGAGCCCAGAGAGGAAGAGAATGAAATCCCTGGGCCGCGGATAGGCCGGGAAATTGGATATGTGCTCAGCAAGGACTACTGGGGACGGGGACTGATGCCGGAAGCGGTTAAAGCGGTGATCGACTACTGCTTTACCGTTCTTGGCTTCGATTACCTGACCTGCGGCCATTTCTTTAGAAATGGCCAATCACGGCGGGTGATTGAAAAATGCGGCTTTTCCTATCTCAAGGACATTGACTTTGAAACACGCAAGGGAACCTCAGAGCCAACTCGGCTGTATGTTCTCTATAATCCGGACAAAGAGAGGTAACGTATGTTTCAACTGTTGAAAACCGAGGGGAAATCCCGACGGGGAGAGTTCTCCTGTGCCCATGGAACGGTCCAGACCCCGGTGTTTATGAATGTGGGTACCCAGGGCGCCATCAAAGGGGCCTTGAGTGCTGAGGATCTGAAAAATATCGGATGCCAGGTGGAGCTGTCCAATACCTATCATCTGCACCTGCGCCCCACGGATAAAGTGGTACGGCAGATGGGAGGGCTGCACAAATTCATGACCTGGGATGGGCCGATTTTGACGGACTCCGGTGGCTTTCAGGTGTTCAGCCTGTCCTCCCTGCGCCGGATTAAGGAGGAGGGGGTTTATTTTTCCTCCCACATCGATGGCAGAAAGATTTTCATGGGCCCGGAGGAGAGCATGCAGATTCAGTCCAACCTGGGGAGCGATATCTGCATGGCATTTGACGAGTGTATTGAGAATCCCGCTCCCCGGGAGTATGTCCGCGACAGTGTGGACAGGACCTACCGTTGGCTTGTTCGGTGCAAGGCGGAAAACGCCCGCCTGAATGCTCTGCCGGATACGGTCAATCCCCAGCAAATGCTGTGGGGCATCAATCAGGGCGGCACCTATCCTGATATCCGGGTGGAGCACATGAAGCGAATCGCGGAACTGGACCTCCCCGGCTACGCCATCGGCGGTCTGGCTGTTGGAGAGACGGCGGAGGAGATGTACGACATCATCGAAGCGGTGGAGCCTTATATGCCTAAGGATAAAACAAGATATCTTATGGGCGTTGGTACGCCTACGAATATCATTGAGTCGGTGGCAAGGGGCGTGGATTTCTTCGACTGCGTGATGCCAGCCCGAAATGCCCGTCATGCCCGGCTCTTTACCTGGGAGGGGGCCATCAATCTCAAAAACGCCAAATATCAGCTGGATGAAAGTCCCATTGACCCCCAGTGTGACTGCCCTGTATGCCGCCGGTATTCCCAGGCTTACATCCGACACCTGTTCGTGGCGGAGGAAATGCTGGCCATGCGCCTGAGCGTTATGCACAACCTGTATTTCTATAATAAGCTCATGGAGCGGATCCGGGAGGCCCTGGACGAGGGGAGTTTTGCGGAATTCCGGAGGGAGTATTCCGAAAAATTAGCAAGAAGAATCTGATTCCCCCTTGCAATTTGGACAATCAATGCTATAATAATCCCTATATCAAATACGAAGGAGATTTTCCCATGGTTCATTTTCTCACCAGCACCGCATCCGCTGCAGGCGGTATGACCAGCTCCATCATTATGATCGTTGCAATGCTGGCCGTTTTCTACTTCATGCTGATTCGCCCCGAGAACAAGCGCAAGAAGGAAGCGGAACAGATGCGTTCCTCCGTCAAGACCGGCGATAAGATTACCACCATCGGCGGTATTGTGGGTGTCGTCGTGAACGTGAAGGAGGATAAGATCGTTCTGGAAACCGGCGCGGACCAGGTCCGGATTGAGTTTGCCAAGTGGGCAATCTCCACCAACGAAACCGCCGCCGAGAACGCCAAGGCAGAGGCCAAGAAGGCCCAGGAAGCCAAGGCGAAGGCCAAGGCTGCCAAGAAGGCGGAGAAGGCCAATAAGGATAAATAAATTACTTGGTTTCAGAACGCCCCCATGCGGTTACGATCACCGTATGGGGGCGTTATGTACTCTGGCCGGAAGAAAATCCGCTGCGTATTTATGCGGGAATGGCTATATTTACCGACTAATACTTGATAATGACCATTCGACAGACAGATAAATTGTTGTTTACGCTTACACGCCTAATAAAACGCTGTCATTGCGAGCCAGTTCGCAAACTGGCGTGGCAATCCCCCGGTTGAATAGAACCAGGTAACGATTACCACCAAAAATCGCATAGTATTCCCACTCTGTTGGGCAATTGTCGTTACATTTTCCCTCTAACCGGGGGATTGCCACACCAGTCTGAGGACTGGTTCGCAATGACAGAAAACTTGAGGCGCATACTTGTAAACAACAATTTATCT
>JBJEYY010000285.1:0-4613 GCA_051887095.1 Faecousia sp.
GTGCTGTTGTTGCGCCCTTTTTGGTGGTGGCTTACTGCTGTGTTGTTTCAAACTTTTTCCTCCTTGTTGGGGGTGGCGCGCATGACGCTGGGAGACACCCCGAAATACTTCCGGAAATGGGTGTAGAAATTGTTCAGCTGGGGATAGCCTACCATGCCCGCGATGACGGAAACCTTCTCCCCGGTGTTCACGATGAGCCGCCTGGCCTCGATCATCCGGTAGGCGGTGAGATACTGGGTAAAGCGCATCCCCGTTTCCCGCAGGAACACCCGGCCCAGGTACTTGCTGCTCATTTCCATGTCCCGGGCCACGGCGGTCAGGGACATGGGCTCCCGGAAGTCCGTGCGCACCGCCAGGAGGATCTTGTTGGTCAGCTTGCCTAAGCTGCTGTAGCTCACGCCCAGCACCGGGTCCCGCTCGGTGGTTTCCCCGGGGCCCAGGGCGCCGTGGAGCTCCTCCACCACCACCCATTCCAGGAATTCCCGCAGGGACAGGGGGTCCGGGGGCTGCCGGAGCACGTCCCGGCAGCCGGAGCGCATGGCCCGGCGCAGATCGTGGTTGCCCGGATGGTTGGTCAGCAGGCAGCACACGGTGGGAAGCCCCAGCTCCCGCAGCAGCGACACCAGCTCAAAGCCCATACGCCCCTCCAGCTCCATGCCAACCAACGCTACCTGGGGCTGATGGGCGGCGGCCTGTTCGATGGCATCGGACAGGGTGTGGGCGGTGAGAATGCGTTCAAAGCCCAGGGTGGACCAGTCCCCCATGCCCAGAATCTCCCGGCACACCTGGGGCTTGTCCACGATCAGCATTCTGTACATACGATGCCTCCTTTCGGGGATGGGAAGGTTGGAATGTGGGGTAAATTGTTGTTTACACGAAACGTTCCAAATTATCTGTCATTGCGAACCAGTCCGCAGACTGGTGTGGCAATCCCCCGGTTAGAGGGAAAATGTATCGAAATATTCCTGGAAAAACGGGGAGTGTTGCAGTTTTTGGTGGTAATCGTTACATGGTTCCTTTCGACCGGGGGATTGCCACACCAGCGTGCGCGCTGGTTCGCAATGACAGTTCCTTTTAAGTGCGGCTTACACCGATTTAACGTTTATGTTTCTATTCTATCACACCTTCCGCCATCGTGCAAGGGATTGGGGAAAAGGAAAAATTGCGGTTGATTTCCCTTGGGGAATTGAGTATGATAATCACAAAGAAAAGGGGACCGTGTCCCCATATGTATAAGGAGGAAATCCATATGAAACGCTTTGGCGCTCTGGAGGCCGGCGGAACCAAGATGGTCTGCGCCATCGGGGACGAAACCGGCCGGATCCTGGACCGGGTGAGTATCCCCACCCTGACCCCTGCGGAGACGATGCCCGCCATGATTGCTTATTTCCGGGACAAGGGAATCTCCGCCCTGGGCATCGGCTGCTTCGGGCCGGTGGACTTAAACCGCGCATCCCCCACCTACGGCTATATCACCTCCACCCCGAAGCTGGCCTGGCAGAATTACCCCATCGTGAAGGAGTTCCGGGAAGCTTTGGGCATTCCCGTGGGCTTCGACACCGACGTGAATGCCGCCGCCCTGGGCGAGGCCACCTGGGGCTGTACCCGGGATGTGCAAAACAGCATCTACATCACCGTGGGCACCGGCGTGGGCGTGGGTGTCATCATTAACGGCAGGCCCTACCACGGCATGATGCACCCCGAGGGCGGCCACGTTCTGCTGAACCGGCACCCCGACGACCCCATGGTGGGAAGCGGCTGTCCCTTCCATGATAACTGCATGGAGGGTCTGGCGGCGGGCCCCTCCCTGGAAAAGCGCTGGGGCGTCAAGGGCGCGGAGCTGGCCGGACGGCCCGAGGTCTGGGAGATGGAGGCCTACTACATCGGCCAGGCCATTGTGGACTATATGATGGTGCTGTCCCCGGAGCGGATCATTCTGGGCGGCGGCGTGACCCATCAGGAGTGTCTGCTTCCCATGGTGCGTCGGCAGGTGGAGAAGCTGCTGGGCGGATACCTGCGCTGCCCCGCGCTGGAGGACCTGGACAGCTACATCGTCCCCGTGAGCCTGAACGATAACCAGGGCGCCATGGGCGCCGTGAAGCTGGCCATGGAAGAGCTGGAGAGAGAAAGCAGATAAATTGGTGTTTGTCGCTTCGAAAAACGCTGTCATTGCGAACCGGCGCGCACACTGGTGTGGCAATCCCCCGGTTAGAGGGAAAATGTACCGAAAAGCTCCCAGGAAAATGGGTTCGTTCGCGATTTTTGGCGGTAATCGTTATCTGGTTCCATTCAACCGGGGGATTGCCACACCAGTGTGCGCACTGGTTCGCAATGACAGATAATTTGTATCATGCACTTACAAACACCAATTTGTCGCGCTGTTGACCTATGGCGGGTGTTTCATTGAAAAAGGAAAGGAAAGGATTATGGATAAATACATTCTTCGCATGAAGCCCATCTTCCAGGAGAAGATCTGGGGCGGAAACCGGCTGGAGACCGTGTTCGGCTATGACATTCCCAGCGACCGCACCGGCGAGTGCTGGGCTATCTCCGGCCACCCCGGCGGGGACTGCGCCATTGTGGGCGGGCCCTTCGACGGGAAAACCGTGGCGGGGCTCTGGAAGGAGCGCCGGGAGCTGTTTGGAAACCTCTCCGGGGATCTGTTCCCCCTGCTGATTAAGATTATCGATGCCCGGGAGAACCTGAGCATCCAGGTCCACCCCGACGACGCCTACGCGGGGGCTCACGAAAACGGCGCTCTGGGCAAGACCGAGTGCTGGTATGTCCTGGACTGTGACGAGGGGGCCGCCATCATCATCGGCCACAACGCGGGAAGCCGGGAGGAGATGGCCCGGATGGTGGAGGAAAACCGCTGGGCGGAGCTTCTGCGGGAGGTGCCCATTCATAAGGGCGACTTCTTCCAGATTAACCCCGGGTGCCTCCACGCCATCAAGGGCGGCACCCTGATTCTGGAAACCCAGCAAAGCAGCGACGTGACCTACCGGTTCTATGACTACGGCCGGCTGGAAAACGGCAAGCCCCGGAAGCTCCACATCGCCCAGAGCCTGGACGTGACCACGGCTCCCTTCGTCCCCTGGCAGGGGGAGCAGGAGAAATCCAGACTTCAGGACGCGGAGATTACCCACCTGGTCACCTGCCCCTACTACAGCGTATACCACGGCCTGCTGGACGGGAAGACCACATTGGACTTTGACAAGCCCTTTGTGAACCTGAGCATTCTCGCAGGCTCCGGCACCCTGGACGGCCAGCCCGTGCAGAAGGGCGACCACCTGCTCCTCACCGCGAACTACGGCAAAGCCAAGCTGGAAGGCAACCTGGAATTCATCTGGTCCCACGTATAATCCCGCCGCCCCCTCAGAAAGAGGGGGCGGTTTTCGCTGGGACGTTCGGGCAAAATAAGCTTATCTGCCTGACCTAAGCAGACAGATAAATTGGTGTTTGTCGCACTGAAAAAGAACTGTCATTGCGAACCAGCGCGCACGCTGGTGTGGCAATCCCCCGGTTAGAGGGGAAATGTACCGAAAAGTTCCCAGGAAAGTGAGCCTGTCAATAATTTCTGGTGGTAATCGTTACCTGGTTCCATTCAACAGGGGGATTGCCACACCAGTCTGCGGACTGGTTCGCAATGACAGCATTAATTCGACAAACACCAATTTGTCGGCCTGGCGCGGTCAATATTAATCCTGAAAGGATGCCGCAATTGTGAATTCCCAATCCCCTTCCCGATGATCCCTTCAGCTGACTGCGTGGGCGTATCGTGGGGGACTGTTTTCTTACAAAAAATTCATATTTCGCCACGCCAATCCGATTTACTTTCCATTGGGAAAATGGTATACTGGGCACAGAAAAACCGCCGGGGCGCTTCGGCGGAAAGGAGGAATCGGTATGATGTGGAACGGTCTGCTCTGGCTGGGGCTTCTGGTGGCGTTTCTGGTGGCGGAGGGAGCCACGGTGGCGCTGGTCAGCGTATGGTTCGCTGCCGGGTGCCTGATCGCGCTGATCGCGGCACTGTTCGGCGCGCCGCTGTGGCTGCAGCTGCTGCTGTTCGTGGCGGTGAGTGTGGGACTTCTGGCCATGCTCCGGCCTCTGGTGCGCATGTACTTCCGTCCCGGCCTTTCCCGCACCAATGTGGACGCGGTGATTGGCTCTCAGGGCTTCGTCACGGAAGCGATTGACAATGTGGCCGCCTCCGGCCAGGTGAAGCTGGGGGCCATGCCCTGGACGGCCCGGAGCACCTCGGGTCAGCCCATTCCCACCGGCACCCGGGTTCGGGTGGATAAGGTGGAGGGCGTGAAGGTCTACGTATCCCCCGCGGAGGAACCCGCCGCAGTATAAGCAGTAACTGATCCGGTTTTCAATGCAATCCGATAAATTGGTATTTGAAAGGGTGCGCTGCAAATTACCTGTCATTGCGAACCAGTCCGCAGACTGGTGTGGCAATCCCCCGGTTGAAAGGAACCAGGTAACGATTACCACCAAAAATCGCAGTGACTCCCACTCTTCAGGGCATTTTTCGGTACATTTCCCCTCTAAGTAAGGGGATTGCCACGCCAGTGTGCGCACTGGCTCGCAATGACAGCGTTTATTCGACA
>JBJEYY010000286.1:0-4577 GCA_051887095.1 Faecousia sp.
CTGGTTCGCAATGACAGAAAATTTGAAACGTGTAGTGTAAACAACAATTTATCGCGTGAAGCATGTAATCCGGAGAGATTCCGTATTAAGCAATATGAAAAGTATGAGGCGTGAAGTATGAAAAAACTCAGCGTATGTATTCTGTTTGGCGGGGTGAGCCCGGAGCATGAGGTTTCTCTGCGGTCCGCGGAGTCCGTGCTCAACAATATTGACAAGAGCAAGTACAATGTGTTCCCGGTGGGCATCACCAAGGACGGGGACTGGATTCTCTACACGGGCAAGGACTATTCCCTGCTGCCCAGCGGGGAGTGGAGGACCTTTCCCGGGAACCGGCGGGCGGCTATCTCCCCGGTACGGGGCCAGGGCCTGCTGAGCTTTGAGGGCGACTGCGTGGTGCGCGAACGCATTGACGTGGTGTTCCCGGTGCTTCACGGGGAGAACGGCGAGGATGGCACTGTCCAGGGCCTGCTCCGGCTGGCGGGAATCCCTTTCGTGGGGCCCCATGTGGCTGCCTCGGCGGTGGCCATGGACAAGACCCTGACCAAGCTGGTGGCGGATCAGGCGGGAATTGACCAGGCGGACTGGATGCTGGTGCGCCGGGGCGAGCTGGAATGCCACATGGAGCGGAAGATCGCTCTGCTGGAGGAGCGGTTTGCCTACCCCATGTTTGTCAAGCCCGCGGGCACCGGCTCTTCGGTGGGTGTTTCCAAGGCCGCTGACCGGGAGGCGCTGAAGAAAGCTCTGCTGGAGGCCTCCGCCTATGATGAGAAAATCCTGGTGGAGGAGTTCATCCATGGCCGGGAAATCGAGGTTGCGGTGATGGGCAACGAAAGCCCCGTGGCCTCCGTCTGCGGGGAGATTGACTCCGGCGCGGAATTCTATGACTACGACGCCAAGTATGTTACGGATACCTCCGTGGCCTATGTTCCGGCCAGAATCCCGGAGGAGGTACAGGAGACTGTCCGGGAAACCGCGGTTAAGGTATACAGAGCCATCGGCTGCAGAGGCCTGAGCCGGGTGGATTTCTTCGTGACCTTCGAGGACAACCGGGTGGTTTTCAATGAGATCAACACCATTCCGGGCTTTACCTCCATTTCCATGTATCCCAAGCTGTTCGCTGCCAGCGGGATCCCCTACCCGGAGCTTATCGACTCCCTGCTGGAGCTGGCCCTGGAGGAGGAAGCATGAGCCGGGCGATTCTGCTCTCGATCCAGGGGCGCCAGCGCTACGAGGATCAGGAGCCCGAGACCATTGAGCTGGTGACCGAGGGAACCATGGACTTCCGGGACGGGGGCTGGGACATCACCTACCAGGAGAGCGCCCTCACCGGCCTGGAGGGGGTTACCACCACCTTCCGGGTGGAGCCGGGAAAGGTGACCCTCAGCCGCACCGGGAGGCTCCATTCCCAGATGGTGTTCCAGGAGGGAGCGGTCCATGAATCGCTGTACCAGACGGACTTTGGGGCGCTGATGCTGGCCGTAAAGGCTACCCGGGTGTATTTTGACATTGTCCCCGATGGGGGGATGATCGATCTGGTTTACCGGATCGAGATTGAGAACACTGCCGCCGGAGAGATTGATTACCACCTGGACATCTGGGCGAAATAATCAGATTGCGTTGAAAACAAATGTGCTTATCGGTTTCACTCAGATGCCCGACAAATTGTTGTTTGAAATTGTGCGCTTAAAAAACGCTGTCATTGCGAGCCAGTTCGCAAACTGGCGTGGCAATCCCCTGGTTAGAGGGATAATGTACCGAAAAGTGCCTGGAAGAGTGGGTGCAGCTGCGATTTTTGGCGGTAATCGTTACCTGGTTCCTTTCAACTGGGGGATTGCCACACCGGCGTGCGCGCTGGTTCGCAATGACAGCGTTATTTTCAGTGCGCACGCGTAAACAACAATTTGCCGCTTTGTTGACTGATTTGATCAGGCACCCCCACGGGCTAAGGCCCGTGGGGGTGCTTTTTATTCAGATTCGCCTCCGGACTCTCCGCCGCCGGAGGGAGGATCGGTGGGTTTCTCCGGCTCCGTGGGAGCGGGGGGATCGGTGGGCTTCTCGGGGTCGGTGGGCGCGGGGGGATCCGTGGGTTTCTCCGGCTCGGTGGGGTCGCTGGGGGTGTTGTCCACGATTCTCACGACGATCTTGTCCTTGGTCATATAGGAGGAAAGCGCCTCGAATTCCCGGGAGATCAGCTCATTGGTCTTCAGAGAATACTTGCATTTGTAGGTTCGGACCAGATACCCCGTGCAGCCGTTGTCCAGCACCTTGCCGTCTTTGTAGCCGCTGTCCGGTCCGTACTCCCGATAAACAACCTCCGGGGTGATATAGCGGGCGATTTCGTACTCCATTTTCACGTAGTAGTCCCGCTCCTCGGTGCCCAGCAGGCGCATCCGCATATACCCGTCGGAAACCTCCGCCTCAATTTTGACAGGGTAATTCCCGTTGTTGCGGAATTTGAGGTCCGGGCCGCCCCAGTTGACGGTGGCGTCCATGCCCATGTCAATATAGCTGGAGGGGAAGCCGTGGTTGATCCGCTCGGTGACCTCCATGTCCGCCAGCAGGGCGCAGTAATACAGCGTGGAGGAGCCCTGGCAGACACCGCCGCCTACGGAATTGATCAGCTCGGTGCCGGAATAGGCGGGGGCAGCCTGGAAGCCCCGCTCCACGGTCCGCTCGCCCACGGCATCGTTGTAGGAGAATTCCTCCCCGGGATTGATGACAACGCCGTTGAGAATCTGGCAAACCAGGCGCAGGTTGGTGGTCCGCTTCTCATTGGCACCGTGGGGGGTTTCACAGGAACCCAGCACATCCCGGAACAGAAGCTCGTCCGCCTGAGTTTCCGGCTCGATATAGCTTAAGGGGATGGAAATGGTTTCTCCGAAGTTCGCCTGATCCACCTTTTGCTGGGCCTGCTCCAGGTCGAAGCCATAGCCGTAGGAGCCGGGAATGGGCTCGTAGGTCTGGAAATTCATGGTGGCGCTCACAGGCTCTACGCAGCATTCGGCATAAATCGCCTGCAGGTCCGGGGGATCCGGGGTGACGGAGGGGGACAGATTCCGGCGCTCCACCAGGAAGCGGTTAAAGCTGTAGGCGTCCAGAATGTCGTTGTAAAGCTGGTCCACATCCAGGCCCAGCCCCGGAGTGCCCAGGGTGATGTACAGCGTCTGGCCGGGGGCGTCGGGGTCGATGGATTGAAGGTCGGGACGCTCTCCCTCCAGGCGGTAACTGGCGGGGGTATAGGTGCTGCCGATGCCTGCCGCGAATTCCCGAAGCTGCAGCTGGATATACTCCTGATCCAGACGGAGGTAGGGAAGCATGGCAACGGTGTGATTGCCGGTGAGGGAGGCATGGTAAGCCGCCTGACGCTCCTCCTGGGTGCCGGTGCGGCCGTATTGGTAGGCCGCCTTGACAACGGCGGTGACATCCAGCTTCGCCTTGGTATCGGCAGGGGAGAAGCGCAGGGCGGTATCCGCCAGCTGCACCACCATGTCCTGCCCGGTGAAGGTGCCCTCCGTGGCTTTGCGGACGGCGGCTTCCGCCTGGGATCGGGTCAGACCGCCCACGGGGATGTCCCCGATGAGCACATTGTTCAGGATTTTCCCGTTATAAGGGTCCGCGGCGCTGCTGATGGCCACAAAGCCGATGATCCCCAGGATCACGACCAGGGCGAAGGCGCATACGCTTACCAGCAGGATTTTGCGGTTGCGGAGGAAAAAGCTGTCGGGCGTGTCGGATTCGTCCCGATTGGCGCCGGTGACCTCCGTAAAGGCGTGATCCATAGCCTCCTCCTCCGGCAGCAGCGGAGCTTTGGGCCGGGAGAAGGAGGGCATGCCGGATTCTTCGGAGGGGAAGAGGCTTTCATCATTGATGGGCTCCGCCGGGGCGGGGTCCTCCTCCGGGAAGGAATCCCAGAGGTCAAAGGAATCCCCGGAGGGGGTGGGAATCCGGCCGGAGGAATTGCGTGGGGACTGGAACCGGCCCCGGGGCTTGGAAAATTTACCTTGTGCCATGGGAATACCTCCTTAGGAAAGGGTAAGGGCTCTGTAACGGTCGATGAAGACCTTGCTCTGGCGAAGGCTGTCCACGCCGGAGGAAAGCTTCAGGCGAAGGGTGGGCTCTTTGGTGTTGGCCAGGAAGGTGACTCGGTTTTTGTAGTCGGGGTCAGAGCACAGGTTGCTCACGGCTTCAAAATTCAGATTGTGCAGGGTGAAGAGCACGTCTCCGGCCTTTTGACGGATGTCCTTGATGCCTGCCTCCCGGGCCTTGGCCCGGAGCAGGGCGATGTCGATGAGGTTCAGCACGCCCTTGGGCGGCTCGCCGTAGCGGTCCACAATCTCGTCCAGCAGATCGTCCGCGTCCTCCTGGGTGCGGATGGCCGCCATGCGGCGGTACAGGTCCATCCGCTCCTCGCCCCGGGATACAAAGTCTTTGTCCACGTTGGCAGTGACGTTCAGGTCCGCAGTGCAGTCCGGGGCCTTGGGGGCTTCGCCACGCTCCTCCAGCACCGCTTCGTCCAGCAGCTTCAGGTACATGTCGTAGCCCACACTCATCATGTGGCCGGACTGCTCGGAGCCCAG
>JBJEYY010000287.1:0-4567 GCA_051887095.1 Faecousia sp.
CCAGTGCGCACACTGGCGTGGCAATCCCCCAAGGATTTAGGGCCGTTTTCGCTCCGTTTCCTCATTTTACCGGGGGATTGCCACACCAGCGTGCGCGCTGGTTCGCAATGAGAGATAATTTGAAACGTATAGTGTAAACAACAATTATCTCTCCACGCAGACATTATTCATTAAGTATATCTTCCCATCCCCCAGGAATCAACCTCGAATTGTCATAAAAGCAAAAAAGAAATGACCCTTGACTGCGGAATCTTCCGATTCTCAACAGCCAAGGGTCATTTCTCTTCACTCTTATTATCTAACATCCGTGGTTAACCCCGCTTTCTGCAGATTTGACGCCGCCCAACCTGTCCGTCCATCCTGCTCTGCCACATTTCATCTTCCATCCCATAAGCGGGATACACTTCTGTGCGGAGGAAGCCCTGCCGTGGACCTGCGTCATTGGGGAGATTTACCTGTACATCGGTATCACCTCTTGTGACTATAAGATATCACAAGAATCTTCTTTTTTCAATTGGTATTTCGTACAAAATATACAAACCCGAATTATCCACACTGCCCATTCCCCGCCGGGAACGGTGCGATAAATTGATGTTTACAATACACGTGTTTCAAGTTTCCTGTCATTCCGAGCCAGTGCGCACACTGGCGTGGGAATCCCCCGGTAAAATGGGGAAACGTAACGAAAAGCGGCCTAAATCCTTCGGGGATTGCCGCACCAGTGTGCGCGCTGGTTCACAATGACAGCTTCTTCTTAGTGCGCTGAACAACAATTTTCCTTCCAACGGAATTTCTTCAATTCTTATCCTTTTCTTAAATCCAACCCACATCCATTGACATCGCCTCCGGGCGCTGATAAAATGACAGCATTCTTCCGAATCCGACAGAAAGGCGCGTTATGAACGACAATCCCCAACGCTTTGAACAACACAGGAAACTGTTTCTGGCTCTGGCCTGGGCCGGCATTGCCGCCGTGGCGGTGCTGTCCGTGGCCGCAGGCGTTCCCATGGTTCGCTTCGCCTCCCAGCCGGAGAAGTTCCGGGATTGGATCGCCTCCCACGGGGTATGGGGGGACCTGGCCTTCGTGGGCATGGTTATCCTTCAGATTCTCATCGCCGTCATTCCCGGAGAGCCCTTCGAGATCGCCGCGGGCTACGCCTTCGGCACCTGGGAGGGGACGGTTCTCTATCTTCTGGCCGCCACTCTGGGAAGCCTCGGCGTGTTCTTCCTGGTCCGCCGGTTCGGGCGGCCCCTGGTGGAGCTGCTGTTCCCGCCGGAGAAGCTCCGCTGGCTCCGGTTCCTCAAAACCAATCCCAAACGGGAGCTTCTGTTTCTGCTGGTGTTCATGCTGCCGGGCACGCCCAAGGATTTGCTGTGCTACTTCGCGGGGCTGACGGATATCCGGATCCCCGTGTGGCTGGTGATCTGCTCCCTGGGCCGGATTCCCTCGGTGATCACCTCCACCCTGGGAGGCGACGCCCTGGGAGAGCGGAACTACACCTTCGCCATCATCGTGTTCGCGGTGTCCCTGGCCGTCAGCGCCGGAGGCCTGTGGCTCTTCCACCGCATCTGCGCCCGGAGAGAGAACAAAAAATAAAAAACATGCGAGAAAGATAAATTGGTGTTTGTAGGGATGTGTCCCATATTACCTGTCATTGCGAACCAGTCCGCTTAGGTGGTGTGGCAATCCCCCGGTTAGAGGGGAAATGTACCGAAAAGTACCCGGAAGAGCGGGAGCTGCTGCGATTTATGGCGGTATTCGTTACCTGGTTCCTTTCAACTGGGGGATTGCCACGCCACTTAAGCGCACTGGCTCGCAATGACAGCGTTTATTTGACAAACACCAATTAATCTCTTTACAATCCGAATCTCATCCGCCGTCCGACTGCGGGTACAGCGGATTCCACAGGTAGGATTCCCAGGCCAGGGCCTGGGGATATTTTTTCAGGCCGAAGGCCTCCCGGATGCCGACGCACATGGTTTTGAGCTTCTCCTGGAGGATGGGGCAGCGGAACAGTTCCTCGTTGCCCTCGGTCATGGCGTTTTCCAGAATTCTGGCCCGGTCCTCTTTGGGAAAGCTCATGGAGTACATATCCACAAAGGAACGGGAGTGCTCCTGCAGGAATTGGTAGTCCTGGCGCAGCCGGTTGGTTTCATAGTCGTAGTCGTACTCAAAATCCCCGGGGTTCAGCTTGTCCCACTGGTCATAGGCACTGCTTTTGCTGAGCACCCGGGTATCCATGATATGGCACAGCTCATGGTACAGCGCCCTTTCACACCCGGCGCCGATGGCCAGCACCACACGGGCGCTGTTTCCCTGCCAGAACTGGATCCCATCGGCGGAGCCCAGGCTGCCCGCCTCCGGGGAACCGGTGATGCTTCGCACCAGGCAGATGGTCAATTCCTCGCACAGCGCCGGAAAGAACCCCTCGGGATACCGTCCCAGCCAGCCGTCCAGCAGCTCCAGCTGCCGCCAGATCAGCTCTGGGCGGTATTCCGGCTCCAGCCGGTAGTCCCGGGGAGGCTCCGAAACCGCCTCCTCCCAGATCCGCACCCCAATGCCGGTACGCTCTCCGATCTGCCGGGCGTACTCTGCGCACCGGGCCAGGCCCTCCCGGTCCGGATCTTCGGCCCGGCAGTACCGGCCCACGAAGCCGCCCTCCTCCCCGTCGGTGCCCGGCTCCCAGCGGCAGATCCCGTCGCCGCCGGACTCCGAATCGTAGAGCGCGAACCAGACGACCCCCTCCCGGGAGGCCGTGATGTACCAGGGATACCCCTCCGTCGGAAGCGTCAGGCTCCCACGGCGGGTCCCGGAGGAAAGATCATAATAGCCCAGGGTCATGGAGCGGGCATCGGCGGATTTGGCCATGGTCACCGCGGCGTTTGCCAGCGGGACAAACACGCAGTCCGTCCCCGGTTCCGGCAGCAGCAGGGCCCGGGGCTCCTCCCCCGGCACCCCGAACACCAGCGAGGGCGCGGCACCGTTGGGAAAGCAGGCATAGTACATCCCCTCCCCGCTCCATACTGCCAGATCTCCGGAGCCCTCATACAGAGATTTTCCGGTATCGGCGTCGAAAAACAGGCTCCGCAGGCCCTGGGCCTCATCGCTGCAGCTGCATCGCACCACCGTATCGTCCAGCAGCAGATCCCGCACCGTCAGCTCCGAAGCGGCCAGCTCCCGAACCACCCGGCGGATGCCGGTTTCCGTTTCCAGGCACCGCAGGGCGTTTGCCGTGCAGTAGTACAGCGCCTCTCCCTTCCGGGTGAGCAGAGGCGTCCCCACCGCGTCCTCCGGCACCGCCACGCGGTCCTTCTCCCGGAGCTGCTCGTCCAGCATCACCACCGAGGCCGCCGCCCGGTCATAATAGGAAATCCCCTCCGGGAACACCCGCAGGCCGAAATCCCCGGAGGAAAACCCGTTCCCCAGCTCCCGCCGGGCAAGCTCCGTCAGATCCTCCCCGGCGTATTTGACCAGGGCGTAGCTCTCCTCCTCCCGGATCAGGGTGATCAGCGCGTCCCCCATGGGGTACAGGCCGCAGCAGCTCCCGCCCTCCAGGGGATAGAAGCGAAGCGCGCCTCCGGCCGCCTGCTTCCAGGTGCTGTCCGCCTCGGAAAGGCGGGCCGGTTCCGCCGGAGCGGATCGGGCCGGGGCCGTGTCCGCTTCCGCCGGAGAGGCAGTTCGGGCACTGCAGCCGCACAGCAGCAAAAATAGCAGGATCAAAACCGGGGCGCGTTTCATAGTCTACTGTCTCCTCGCCAGAGTGTAATCATCGCCCTGCCGATAGAAAGGACAGTGGCGGGAGGGGGAGTTCGTAATGCGCCAGACCTCGTCCTCGTCCAGGTCCATCATGCAGTAGAACTCTTCGTACTCCTCGTCATAATCATAATACCAACAGCTTTCACATTCTGTCGAATCCACGCATCATCCCTCCAAAATTCGGAAAGAAAATTCTCCGTCCTCGTAAATCAGACAGCTGTGGCTGCCGTCCTTGGGGATGGACACGCTGCCCGGGTTCAGGCAGCGTATGCCGCGGATCGTCTCGTCCCGCTTCACATGGGTGTGGCCGGAGAGGAACACACTGCCCTGGGGCAGCGGCGGCAGGCGTTCCGGGGAGGCGTGGTGGCCGTGGGTCAGATAGAGGGTTTTCCCATCCGCAACCAGCTGGGCGTAGTCCGCCATGCAGGGAAATGGCAGCACCATCTGATCCACCTCCGCCTCGCAATTGCCCCGGACGGCGATGATTTTTTCCGCGTACTGGCTAAGCATTGGGATCACCAGCTTGGGGGCGTACTCCTCCGGCAGGTCGTTGCGGGGCCCGTGGTAGAGAAGGTCCCCTAAAAGAATCAGCTTCTCCGGCTGCTCCCGCTCCACCAGCGCCATCAGCGCCCGGCACCACCGGGCGCTGCCGTGAATATCCGACGCGATCACAAATTTCATTAAAACGCCTCCTTATACGCTCCAAACCAAAACCTCTCTGGGCGACAAATTGTTGTTTCGCGTAACAAAATATACTGTCATTGCGAACCAGTGCGCACACTGGTGTGGCAATCCCCCGGTTAGAGGGGA
>JBJEYY010000288.1:0-4536 GCA_051887095.1 Faecousia sp.
GGGGGATTGCCACGCCAGTGTGAGCACTGGCTCGCAATGACAGCGTATTTTGCGTACGCGCTGGTTCGCAATGACAGTTTCTTATTTAGTGATGTAAACAACAATTTAAATGTCCTCCCTCATTCGTATTTCCCCTCCCTAAATCTATGAAAAGGAGTGAATGCAAAGATGGACGCAAAATATCAAGCCCTCTTTACCCCCTGGAAGGTGGGCAATGTGGAGATCAAGAACCGCATTGTGCTCTGTCCCATGGGCGGCACGTCGCTGTTCGGCTGGTTTGAGCTAACGGGCTGCCATTTTGACAAGGAGGCCGCCGCCTTCTTCCTGGAGCGGGCCAAAAACAACGTGGGCCTGATCATCCCCGGCATTGCCCCCCTGCGGGACACCATCTGGGGCAAGTGGCTGTGGCAGAACGAGAAGATGTTTGACGATCTGGCGGTATTCGTCGAAGAACTCCACAAAACCGGTGCCAAAATCTTCATTCAGCTCACCGCCGGCATGGGCCGCTCCTGGGCCATTACGGACAGTCTGGCCTCCGTCCATAAGAATAAGGTCCTGCGCACCATCGCCAAGCCCATTCTGGACACCTCCTACCAGCTGGCCAGTCCCTCGGAGCTGCCCGCCCGGTGGGACCCCTCCATCACCACTCCCGCGCTGACAGTGGAGCAGATTCACGAGATTGTGGACGCCTTCGCCAAAACCGCCGCCCTGTGCAAGAAGGCGGGCGTGGACGGCGTGGAGGTTCACGCGGTCCACGAGGGGTATCTGCTGGATCAGTTCACCATGGACTGGACCAACAAGCGCACCGACGAGTACGGCGGCTCCTTTGAAAACCGCTACCGCTTCCCCGTAGAGGTGGTTCAGGCCATCAAGGCCGCCTGCGGCCAGGACTTCCCCGTATCCCTGCGCTACAGCGTGGAGTCCAAGGTCAAGGGCTTCTGTGAGGGCGCCGTCCCCGGGGAGGACTATGTGGAGGTTGGCCGGAACATGGCGGAATCCGAAAAAGCTGCCAGGTACCTCCAGGACGCAGGCTACGATATGCTCAACGCCGACAACGGCACCTACGATTCCTGGTACTGGTCCCATCCGCCCATGTACATGCCCCCCAACTGCAACTTAGAGGACGTTTCCCACATCAAGCAGTTTGTGGACATCCCCGTGGTCTGCGCCGGACGGATGGAGCCGGACGTGGGCGCCCGGGCGGTGGCCGAGGGCTGCATTGACGCGGTGGGTGTTGCCCGGCAGTTCCTGGCGGACGGCGAGTGGGTCACGAAGCTGTTGGAGGACCGGATGGAGGACATCCGCCCCTGCATCTGCTGCCACAACGGCTGCTTCAATTTCTGTCACTACGAGGGCCACGCCAACGACCAGGAGCTTTCCGACGCCATGGGTCTGGCCCGCTGCGCCATCAACCCGCCCACCATGCAGTCGAAGAAGTACCGCATCAAGCCCGCGAAGAAGGTAAAGAAAATCGCTGTCATCGGCGGCGGCATCGGCGGTATGGAGGCAGCCCTGGTCTGCGCCAAGCGGGGCCACAAGGTCACCCTGTACGAAAAGTCCGGGGAGCTGGGCGGCGTATTCATCGCGGCGGCGGCTCCCAGCTTCAAGGAGAAGGACCGGGCCCTCATCGCCTGGTACCGCCGGGAAATCGCCCGGCATCCCATCGAGGTGAAGCTGAACTCCGAGGTCAAGAGCATTGTCTCCGTGGAGGCCGACGAGGTCATCATCGCCACCGGCTCCAAGCCCGTGAAGCTTCCCATCCCCGGCATTGAATACGGCATCCAGGCCATCGACTTCCTCCGGGGCCGCAAAGCGGTGGGCGACAATGTGGTTATCATCGGCGGCGGTCTGACGGGCTGTGAGATCGCCTACGAGCTGTACCTTCAGGGCAAGCACCCCACCATTGTGGAGATGAAGGACGACCTGATCGCTGTGAAGGGCGTGTGCCTGGCCAACTCCAGCTATCTGCGGGACTTCTTCAAGGCCAACAAGGTCCCCGTCCACCTGGAAACCAAGCTCTGCGAGGTCAAGCCCCACAGCGTGGAGCTCAGCGACCGCAACGGCGTCCGCTACGAGCTGGAGGCGGATTCCGTAATCCTCTCCACCGGCTACCGCTCCAACCCCCTGGCCCAGCAGAACAAGCATGTCCATATCATCGGCGACGCCGCCAAGGTGGGCAATCTGCGCACGGTGATCTGGCAGGCCTGGGACGTAGCCATGAAGCTATAAAGCAGTGGACAGTTAAGGTATCCTTTCGGGATATATAAATATGTGCTTATCGGCCTTCCTCAGCTGCTCAGCAAAATTGTTGTTTGGCGCACTGAAATAGAACTGTCATTGCGAACCAGTCCGCAGACTGGTGTGGCAATCCCCCCGTTGAATGGAACCAGATAACGATTACCGCCAAAAATCATGGCGACTTCCACTCTTCCGGGAGCTTTTCGATACAGTTCCCTTCTAACAGGGGGATTGCCACGCCAGTGTGCGCACTGGCTCGGAATGACAGGAAATTTGTGGCGCACGCCTACAAACAACAATTTGTCGATCATCTGAAGTTACATCAGCAAGCGCAGCATCCCTTTTCAATCATCCCCGAAGGGGATACCACAACTGTCCACTGTCAACTTTCAACTGTCAACTCTCCAAATTCAAAAGGAGGACACACTATGTATTTAACCCCGGAACAGCAGCAGATTCTGGACGGCGCCAAGGGGGAAACCCTGTCCAAGGTCATGCAGACCCTGGTCCGCTACGGCGACATCTTCGGTGCCGACAAGCTGGTTCCCGTCACAGGAGCCCACAATCACCTGGTCACCTCCTTCGGCCTGAAGGCCCTGGGCCCGGTTTACCAGCTGATGGAGCAGCTGATTGAGGCGGGCGCCGTATCCCAGCAGACCTTCTCCGTAGACCCCCGGCCTCTGGATAAAAATGTGCCCAGCAATTTCCTGCTGGATTTCATCTTCAAAAACTTCATGTACTCCCGGCAGGACTTCTATGAGGGGCAGCTGCAAAAGCTGGGCCTGATGAACGAAGACGCTTTCACCTGCACCTGCTACCTGGATCAGGTGGGCAACAAACCCGCCAAGGGCGACGTCCTCAGCTGGGCGGAGTCCTCCGCCGTGGTCTACGCCAACTCCGTGCTGGGGGCCCGGTGCAACCGGAATTCCGGCATCATGGACCTGATGGGCAGCGTGGTGGGCTACGTTCCCCACTTCGGCCTGCTCACCGACGAGGGCCGGAAAGCTACCTGGGTGGTCAAAATCAACACCACCAAGAAGCCCGAGGCCCAGCTCCTTGGCTCCGCCATCGGCATGAAGGTCATGGAGGAGGTTCCCTACATCGTAGGCCTGGACAAGTGGCTGGGAACCGAGCTCAATGACGCCGCCTGCACGTATCTTAAGGACATGGGCGCCGCCACCGCCTCCAACGGCGCGGTGGGCCTCTACCATGTGGCGAATCTCACCCCCGAGGCCGTGGAACTGGGCGAAAGCCTGATCGTCCCCGGCGCGAAGGTCTACGAAATCGACGACGCAGAGCTCCAGCGGGTCTACGACAGCTACCCCATCGTCTGGAAGAACAAGGACGCCAAGCCCAAGCTGTGCTTCATGGGCTGCCCCCACATGTCGCTGCAGCAGCTGATGGACTGGACGGACCGGGTGGAAGCCGCCCTCAAGGCCGCCGGGAACGCCAAGGTGGTCATCCCCACGGTGTTCACCGCCGCCCCCGGGGTGCTGAAGGAGTTCGAGAAAACCCCCTACGCGCCTCGTCTGAAGGCCACCGGTGTCATCACCTCCAGCATCTGCCCGCTGATGTACATGAATAACCCCCTGGCGGGCAAGATGCCGGTGATCACCTCCTCCAACAAGCTGCGCACCTACACCACCGCCCGGTACTACACCGACGACGAGATTCTGCGTAAGATTACGGAAGGAGGCAAGTGATATGAAGGTATTTACAGGACGGGTCATCGCTTCCGGCACCTGCAAGGCGGAAGCCCTGGTTTCCCACGGCGGCTTAAACACACTGGCCTCCTTCCAGAAGGCCCTCCAGTTCGGGGACAAGAAGGCCACCTGCGGCGACCAGAATAACCCCGACCTCTACGGCAAGCAGATGGCGGGCAAGGCTCTCTGCCTGCCCATGACCATCGGCTCCACCACCGGCGGACTCGTGCTCTACTGCGCCTGCTCCATGCACCGGCAGCCGGGGTGCATGCTCTTCTCCAATCCCATCGACTCCCTGGCCGCGGCGGGCGCGGTGCTGGCGGACGTGTGGCTGGAGGATGTGTCCATGCCCGTGGTGGACAGCCTGGGCCAGGAATTCCTGGACTATGTGAAAGACGGCATGACCATCACCGTAGAGCCCGACGGAAAAGTCACCGTGGAATAACCCCAAAATAAAACCCCGGTCAGCCTCCTGAAGAAGCTGACCGGGGTTTTATGCGCATATGATTACGAAACAGAGCGACAAATTGTTGTCTGAAAGTGTGCGTTGCAAATTACCTGTCATTGCGAACCAGTCCGCAGACTGGTGTGGCAA
>JBJEYY010000289.1:0-4517 GCA_051887095.1 Faecousia sp.
ATTCAACCGGGGGATTGCCACACCAGCGTGCGCGCTGGTTCGCAATGACAGGAAATTTGAAACGTGTAGTGAAAACAACAATTTATCGTCTTGTTATAGAATTCTATTTGCGGCTTACCATAAAGAGAGAAGGAGCGGCGTCCTATGGAAAAACTGATCGAGCTGAAAAATATCTCCAAGGCCTTTGACGGGGAAATGGTGCTGGACGACATCAGTCTGACCATCCACGACAATGAGTTCATCACATTGCTGGGCCCTTCGGGCTGCGGCAAGACCACCACCCTGCGGATCATCGGCGGGTTTACCTACCCGGACCAGGGAGATGTGCTGTTCATGGGGGAGCGGATCAACGACGTGCCGCCCCACAAGCGCAATGTCAACACCGTTTTCCAGAAGTACGCCCTGTTTCCTCACCTGAACGTGTTTGAGAACGTGGCCTTCCCCCTGCGGGAGCGGAAGGTGCCCAAGGCGGAGATTAAGGAAAAGGTGGAGAAGATGCTGAAGATGGTCATGCTCTCCGGCTTTGCCCACCGGCGGGTCACCAGCCTCTCCGGCGGACAGCAGCAGCGGGTGGCCATCGCCCGGGCCCTGGTCAATGAGCCCAAGATTCTGCTGCTGGACGAGCCCCTGGGTGCTCTGGATCTGAAGCTGCGCAAGGATATGCAGCAGGAGCTGAAGAAGATTCAGCGGGAGACCGGAATCACATTCATCTTCGTCACCCACGACCAGGAGGAGGCCCTGAGCATGTCCGACACCATCGTGGTCATGAGCGAGGGCAAGATCCAGCAGATCGGCACGCCCACGGACATCTACAACGAGCCGGTCAACGCCTTCGTGGCGGACTTCATCGGCGAGAGCAACATTGTCGACGGCGTGATGCTGAAGGATTTCCAGGTTTCCTTCGGCGGCCAGGTTTTCCAGTGCCTGGACTCCGGCTTTGCCCCCCGGGAGCCGGTGGATGTGGTGATCCGGCCCGAGGATGTGGACATTGTTCCCCCCGAAAAGGGAATGCTTCAGGGCGACGTGACCTCCGTCACCTTCATGGGCGTTCACAACGAGGCCATTGTGGACATCGGCGGCTTCAAGTGGATGATTCAGACTACCGACCCCGTCCATGAGGGCTCCCACATCGGCATCACCCTGGAGCCGGACGCCATCCACATTATGAAAAAATCCAAGTATTCCGGAATGTTCGGCGACTACTCCTCCTTCTCCAATGAGCTGGATGCCCTCTCCGATCCGGAAGAGGAGGAGGACGCATGAAGAAAGCTTCCCTGAAAAAGGCGTACAATCCCTACAACGCCGCCCTGGCCCCCTACAGCGTGTGGTCGGTGCTGTTCGTGGTGGTGCCCCTGGCGTTCATCGCCTACTACGCCTTTACGGACAACGCCTTCCGATTTACCACGGAGCATATTGTCCGTTTCTTCACCGCCAAGAGCACCATGGCCCAGGCGGACGGCACCACTGTGGAGGTCCGCACCTATGTGCTGATCTTCCTGCGGTCTGTGCGTCTGTCCCTGATCTCCACCGCCGTCTGCCTGCTGCTGGGCTACCCTATGGCCTACATCATGTCCCGGGCCAGGGAGAAGACCCAGAAAACCATGGTCACCCTGATTATGATCCCCATGTGGATGAACTTTCTGATCCGGACCTATGCCTGGATGACCATTCTGCAGGATACCGGTATTCTCAATACGCTTCTGGGCAAGCTGGGGTTGGGGCCGGTGCACATCATCGGCACGGAGACCGCCGTCATCATCGGTATGGTGTATGACTACTTCCCGTATATGGTGCTGCCCATCTACTCGGTGCTGGCGAAGCTGGACGGGAAGCTGCTGGAGGCGGCCCGGGATTTGGGCTGCAATGGGTTCTCGGTGCTGCGGCGGGTGATCTTCCCTTTAAGCATGCCCGGTGTGGTTTCCGGCATCACCATGGTGCTGGTGCCCTCCATCAGTACCTTCTACATTTCCCAGAAGCTGGGCAACGGCAAATTCTTCCTCATCGGCGATGCCATTGAGGGGCAGTACGTGGCCAACAATCTTCACTTCGCCGCGGCCATCGCCTTCATCCTGATGGTGATTCTTCTGGTCTGCATGGCGGTTGTGAAGAATGTGACCACCCGGTATGTGTACGGAGGGGAATAACATGAAGCTATCCTCGAAAATTTACAGCGGAATTGTATTCGCCATCCTCTTCGCGCCGATTCTGGTGCTGCTGGTGTTCTCCTTCAACGAAACCAAGAGCCTCTCCGTGTTTTCGGGCTTTTCCACCAAGTGGTACTCGGAGCTGCGAAATGACGCCAACACCCTGGAGGCGGTGCGCAATACCCTGATTCTGGCGGCCTCCGCCACGGTCATTTCCACTGTTATGGGCACTGCCGCTGCCGTGGGCATCAATAAGCTGCGCTCGAAATGGTACCGGGCCGCCATGAATATGGTGACGGATATCCCCATGACAAACCCCGATATCATCACCGGTATTTCCCTGATGCTGATGTTCGTGTTTGTGGGACGGCTCTTCGGGGCCTCCGCCAGCCTCAGCTTCTGGACCATGCTGATCGCCCACGTCACCTTCTGTACGCCCTACGTGATTTTGCAGGTGCTGCCCAAGCTGCAGCAGATGGATTCTTCCCTGCGGGAGGCCGCCATGGATTTGGGATGTACGCCTTTGCGGGCATTTCTGAAGGTGGAGATTCCGGAGATTCTGCCGGGCATCATCACCGGGGCCATTATGGCCTTTACCCTTTCCCTGGACGATTTCGTCATCAGCTATTTCACCAGCGGCAACGGCTTTGAGACCCTGCCCATCCGGATCTACGGCATGACCAAAAAGACCGTGAATCCCAAGATGTACGCCCTGGCTACCATTATTTTCTTCGTGACGCTGACCCTGCTGCTGATCAGCAATTTCGTGGACAGCTCCGACAAGAGCAAACAGGAGAAAATCGACTGAAGGCGTTCCTGCGGGCATGATGCAGACCGATAAATTGTTGTTTACAACACGCGTTTCAAATTTCCAGTCATTCCGAGCCAGTGCGCACACTGGCGTGGGAATCCCCCGGTTAGAGGGGAAATGTACCGAAAAGTGCCCGGAAGAGTGGAAGTCGTCGCGATTTTTTGGTGGTAATCGTCACCTGGTTCCTTTCAACCGGGGGATTGCCACACCAGTGTGCGCACTGGTTCGCAATGACAGGTAATTTGTAATGCGCTCTTGGAAACAACAATTTGCCGTTCCGCTGATGGAAGCCGGTACGCGTAAGTATAAGAGAGAACAAGGAGGAAACTGAAATTGAAAAAGATCATCGCGTTTGTTTTGGTGCTGGTTTTGGCCGCCGGTGTGTTTGCCGGGTGCGGTTCCAGCAAGGGGCTGACCCTGAATGTGTACAACTGGGGAGAGTATATCTCCGACGGCAGCGAGGGCAGCTTCGACACCGTTCGGGAATTCGAAAAGTGGTATGAGGAAACCTACGGCCAGAAGGTCACCGTGAACTACTCCACCTTCGCCTCCAACGAGGATATGTACAGCAAAATCGCCAGCGGCGCCGTGAGCTATGATGTAATTGTGCCCTCGGACTATATGATTGCCCGGATGGCCCAGGAGGGGCTGCTGCTTCCTCTGGATTTTGACAACATCCCCAACTACAGCCAGATTGACGATGCCTTCCGGGGCCTTTATTACGATCCCGAGAACCTGTACTCCGTGCCCTACACCTACGGCATTGTGGGTGTGATCTACGACGCCAACGTGGTGGACGAGGCGGACACGGGAAGCTGGGATCTGCTGTGGAACGAGAAATACAGCGGCCGGATCCTGCAGTTCAACAACCCCCGGGATGCTTTCGGCACCGCCATGTACAAGCTGGGCATTGACGTGAACACCACCGATAAGGCTGCCTGGGATCAGGCCTACCAGGAAATGCTGGCCCAGCGGCCCCTGGTGTACAGCTACGTCATGGACGAAATTTTCAACATGATGGAGTCCGGCGAGGCGGCTGTGGGCGCCTACTACGCCGGGGACTACTTCACCATGGTGGACGCCCAGGCGGACAATGTGGACCTGCAGTTCTACTACCCCGCCCAGACCAACTTCTATGTGGATGCCATGTGCATCCCCTCCTGCGCCAAGAACAAGGAGCTGGCGGAGATTTTTATCAACTACATGCTCTCCGAGGAGCCGGCCGTTGCCAACGCCGAGTACACCTACTACGCCTCCCCCAACAGAGCGGTCTATGAGAACGAGGGCTATATCGAGGACATGGGTGAGGACACCATGGCGGTGCTCTACCCGGATCTGGGGGATTTCTCCGCCCAGTATAACCGTCTGGCCTTCCGGAATATGGACGCGGATATGCTCGGCTACATGACGACCCTCTGGGAGAATGTGAAAATCAACTGACAAATTGCAAAGCATCCGCAGACCCGGTTCCGGGCCTGCGGATGTTTTTTGGTGGCGAAACGATAAGTTGTTGTTTAGCGCAACAAGAAATGCTGTCATTGCGAGCCAGTGCGCACACTGGC
>JBJEYY010000290.1:0-4472 GCA_051887095.1 Faecousia sp.
CCCCTCTAACCGGGGGATTGCCACACCAGTGTGCGCACTGGTTCGCAATGACAGCGTTTTTTTGAGCGCACGCTTACAAACACCAATTTGCCGTTCCGGGAAACCTATGGGAATATGTCCCGAGGGGGACTTCTGAATTTTCAATTGAAGTTATCCGATCTGGTTTTCGTAGGTATAGACCTCGCTGGCGTAGATGGTGTCGAAGTATTCCTCCAGAATCTTCTCCGCCACGGGGGCCAGGGAGCTTCCGTGGGCCACCTTCTCGCCGTAGATGGCTACGGCGATGACGGGGTCCTCCATGGGGGCGAAGCACACGAAGGCGCCGTGGTCGGAGCCGCCGGAGGAGTGCTCGGCGGTGCCCGTCTTGGCGCAGACCTTTACCGGGAAATTACCCACACCATCGGGGTCCTCCCGGCCGCCGAAGTATTTCCGGGCGGTGCCGCCCAGCTCGGAGACGACCTTGCGCATACCCCGGATATACATATCATAGTTCTCCCAGGAGATTTCCATGGTGGACAGAATCTCCGGCTGGGTTTCCAGAATCAGCTCCCGGTAGTCCGAGGAAACCACCCGGTTTAAGAAGGTGGCCCGGTACCGGGTGCCCTGGTTGGCCAGGGTGCAGGCGTAGATGCACAGCTGCAGGGGAGACACACGGGTTTCGGCCTGGCCGATGCCGGTCAGAACACGGTCGCCTGCGCCCCAACGGGCGTTGGCGCCGGAGTAGGAGGCGGCCTTGCTGTCCGGGTTGGAGCGCCAGCCGATCTTCTCCACCAGCTCAATGCCGGTGGGCTCGCCGAAGCCGAATTGCTTCGCGGTGGCATCCAGCATCTGCCAGGTGCAGCGTTTGGCCAGCTCGTAGAAGAAGTAGTTGCAGGAAACCTTCAGCGCATCCGTGGCGTCGATGTCGCCGTGGGTGGCGCCGGGGACGGAGGAGTACAGCAAGCACTTGGGCGCGAAGCCCTCGTACTCGGTGAACACGCCCTTGTCCGTGATCTTCTCCTCGTACTTGTAAAGGTCGTTCTGCATGGCCGCCGTCAGGGTGCACATCTTGAAGGTGGAGCCCGGGGCGTAGTTGGCGCCGAAGGCCCGGTTGAAGAAGGGCTTGAAGGGGTCGGCCTCGATTTCGTCCCACTTTTCGTTCATGGTGGCCAGGTCAAAGGTGGGGTAGCTGGCGCAGGCCAGAATCTGGCCGGTCTTGACCTCCATGACCACCACCGCCGCACCCTCGGCGTCCAGGCCCAGGCCGCCCTCTTCGGTGTTGATCTCGGGGTTTGTGATGTTCGCCATGACCTCCGCCAGAGCGTCCTCGGCGATCATCTGGATGTTGATGTCAATGGTGGTCTCCACGTTGGCTCCCGCGATGGGGTCTTTCTTGTAGTACTGCTTCATGATGGTGCCGTCCTTGGAAACCACGTCCACACGGGTGCCGTCAATGCCGTGGAGGTACTCCTCGAAGGCCTCCTCGAAGCCGGACTGGCCGATGTAGGCGTCCATGGAGTAGTTCTGAGACTCGTACTTTTCCCAGTCGGCGGCATCCATGCCGCCCATGTAGCCCAGGATGTGGGCCGCGTACTTGGTGTGGTATTCCCGGACGGTGGAGGATTCGACCATCAGGCCCGGGGTGTTCAGCTCCAGAATGGCGCTGAGGTTCTCCTCGGAAACGTCCTCGATGAAGGTGTAGGTGGGCAGGTTGGTGACGCCGCGCAGGTCAAACTCGTAGCGCATGCCCACCACGGCCCGGGCCTCCTCGTCGGTCCAGTTTTCCGGGATATCATAGCGGGAGCGAAGCTTGTCCAGAAGCAGCGGGGCGGAGATATCCGAGTCCAGTCCCCGGTCCCGCATGAAGTTCTGGAAGTAGTTCTGCCAGGCGGTGGAGTAGTCGTCCAGGGTGTACTCAAAGGGCCGCTGCTTGGTGAGGGGGAAATGGTCGATGTACTCCACCCCCAGGTCCAGGCACTTGTGGTAGAGCCTCAGCAGATACTCGTTGCGGTTGTCCGCGGATTTGATGACGTAATGGTTGAACACCAGGTCATAACTGGCCCGGTTGCCCACCAGCACGATGCCGTTGCGGTCCAGGATATCGCCCCGGGAGGCACGAACAGTGGTGACGGTGGTATAGACGGTGGTATTGTCCGTATCGCCCTTGGTTTCGATAATCTGTAAGGAGAAGAGCTTTCCCGCGAACAGGGAAATGACCAGACAGAACAGCAGCAGAAGCGCGACAGCCCGGACACGGCTTATTCTTTCCATGTGTGACCTCCGATTTGGCCGAGCTTATAGGTAAGCGGATAAAGTGGAATCATGGCCGCCCAGCTCAGGGCGCCGGTGATGAAGAAACGGGGGAGCCTTCCCCAGTGGGTCAGCCCCGAGAAGATGGAGAAGCCGAACACAGCGGTCTCATAGGCCATGACGGCCAGCCCCGCGCACAGCAAAATAGAGCCCCGGGAGCGGTGCCAGTAGACCTGGCGGAACAGGCTGGCGCAGATGCCCAGCACCGTCAAAGCCGCCACGGCATAGGGCCCGGGAGCGGAGCCGGAGAAATAAAAGATAGTGGAGGCGATGAGGATGAAGATGCTGCCGGTTTCCGTGCCCTCCAGCACGGTAATCAGCAGCATCGCCGCCACGGCCAGGTCCGTGTGGGAGCCGAAGATGGTGAATCTGCTGAAAATGGTGTCCTGAAGCACCAGGGCCGCGATGCAGAGCATGGCGTAGCTTCCCCAGCGCAGCAACGTCAAGCGCTGCTGCCGGGTGAAGTAGAGCTTCTGCAAGAAGCCGGTGCCTAAGGAGTCCGCCCGGAATTCCGGCTTTTGCAGGAACTTGGGCAGGGTAAAGGTGGGGGTGGTTTTTCTGACTCTTCGTGCCATAAAGCAGCCTCATGGGGTGGTGGGTGTGGTGGTTTCCGTGGGTGTGGTTTCCGCGGCGGAGCCGCCCTCCACCTCGGTGGTGTAGTCCGTCAGGATGAACACCTGCTCCAGGGAGCTGATGTCCGCGGCGGCCTTCAGCAGGGCGTACTTGGCAACGCCGGTCTCCTCAAAGCCCGCGTCCACCACGTAGCCCAGAATCAGGCCCCGGGGGTACACGGTGGAACCGGAGGTCACCACCTGGTCCTTGTTGCGGATGATGGAGGAGGACGGCAGGTAGTTCATCTGCAGCAGCGTCTCCTGGCCGTTGATATAGCCGCCGGACACCATGCCGTTGTAGCCCGAGGAGGCGATGGTGGCGGAAATTTCCAGGGTGGAGTCCAGCACGGTTTTCACCACCGCGTAGTTGGGCCCTGCCTCAACCACCAGACCAACCACCTGGCCGGTTTCGGTGATGGCCACCATATTGGTCTGGATGCCCGAGGTGGTGCCCCGGTTGATGGTGAAGGTGTTGGAAAAGTCGCTGGAGCTCCAGCCGATGATATAGGCGTCCACGGTTTTGTAGCTTTCGTGGGTGGACTGCAGGCCGATCATCTTCCGAAGACGCTCGTTTTCACGGGACACCGCGTCGGCCTGACGGGCCACGTCCTCCATCTGGGCCATGTCCGCCTTCAGCTTCTGGTTCTCCGCCACCAGGGATTCGTAGCGGAACATATAGCTGTAGTACTGCTCCGCCAGATTGGTCAGGCCGTTCACCGCCCCCCGGAAGGGGGCCAGGATGCCCTGGACAATCATGCCGGGCAGGGTCTGGTTGGTGACGCCCGCCACCACGGCCAGGGCCGCGGACAGCAGCACCGCAACAACCAGGATGATGCGAAGCTTGGTACTGAACAAATGTCTCATTGGGTATCCTCCATCAGTTGGGGCGCGACTGCGGCAAGCACCTGGCCCAGCCGGCACACCGGCAGCCCCATTACATTATAATAGTCGCCCCGGAGCCCCTCGCAGAAAAGGGCCGCGCCCCCCTGGATGCCGTAAGCCCCCGCCTTGTCCATGGGCTCTCCCGAGGCAACGTAGCGCCGGATTTCCCGGTCCGTCAAAACCCGGAAGTGAAGCTCTGTGATTTCCGTAAAGGTTTCGGTGCCGCCGGGGGCGCAGACTGTGCAGCCGGTCATCACCTGGTGCTCCCGGCCGGAGAGCAGGCGAAGCATAGCTTCCGCTTCTTCAGGGGAGTGGGGTTTTCCCAGGACCTTGCCCCCGCAGACCACGATGGTGTCCGCCGCGATGACCACGTCCTCTTCTTCCCGGGGGACAGCCAGGGCCTTTAAGCGGCTCACCCGGGCCACCTCCTGCTCCGGGGGGAGGGCGGGATTCATGGTTTCGTCAATGTCCGCCGCCCGCACGGTGAAGGGGAGCCCGAACAGAGAAAGAAGCTCCCTCCTCCGGGGCGAACCGGACGCTAAGATCAGCTGCATAGTAGATGATATCCTTTCTGGTTTGAATTGACAATTGAGAATTGACAATTATGGTATCCCCAACCGGGATGAAAATAATTGGAAATGTGCTTATCGGCTTTACTCAGCTGCTCGGTAAAATGTTGTTTAGCGGTCC
>JBJEYY010000291.1:0-4458 GCA_051887095.1 Faecousia sp.
AGTGTGCGCACTGGTTCGCAATGACAGCATTTTTCATGGCAATGACAGGTAATTTCAATGCACCCTTTCAAACACCAATTTGTCTCTCTTCCGGGAAAACCGATACGCTGATTCCCAAACCGTGCCGGAGGGACACCGAAACTGTCCACTTTCCACTGTCAACTGTCAACTGCATTTGCAAGGAGGAACCCCTATGACCTATCTGAATCCGGCGAGCTTCCTTCGCCCGGGCTACAACGCCTATATCGACACCGCGAAAAATGACTACGGCACCCAGATGGACGTGGGCCTGCTGATCCTGGAGCCGGGGGACAGCTTCCGCTTCCGCGAGGAGCGCAAGGAAATCGCCGTCTTACTGTGGTCCGGCAGCGTCACCTACGCCTGGGGCGGCCGCAGCGAGGAAGCCGTCCGTCCCGACTGCTTCCACATTGATGCCTACTGCCTCCACGCAGGCCGCGGCGAGGAGATCACCCTCACCGCCCGGGAGCACAGTGAACTGTACATCCAGAAAACCATCAACGAGACCCCCTTCCCCGCCGTGTTCTACACCCCGGAAACCGTGCAGACCCAGCACGCGGGGGCAAACGGGGAATTGCTCGGCTGTATGCGCCGGGAGATCAAGACCTTCTTCGACTACGACAACGCCCCCTACTCCAACATGGTGCTGGGGGAGGTGCTGAACTTCCCGGGGAAATGGTCCTCCTACCCGCCCCACCACCATCCCCAGCCGGAGGTGTACTTCTTCCGGTTTGACCATCCCGACGGCTTCGGCGCGGGCTTTGCCAACGATGAAATCTACCGCACCGGCCACAACGGCCTGGCCATCATCAACCACGGCTTCCACTCCCAGACCGCCGCGCCCGGCTACGCCATGTGCTACGCCTGGGGCATCCGCCACCTGGAGGGGGACCCCTGGAAGAAAACCCGCATCGACGATCCCGAACACGCCTGGCTCTGGAAAAGGGATGCCAACGATCACATCTTCCAGGGCTGAGAAAGGAAGGATGCAATTATGAAAACCGTACGTTTAACCATGGCTCAGGCGCTGGTTCGCTTCCTGGAAAACCAGTACATCTCCTATGACGGAACCGAGCAGCCCTTTGTCCGGGGCGTGTTCATCATCCCCGGCCACGGCAACGTGGTGGGCCTTGGCCAGGCCCTGATCCAGGAGGCAAAGCGTCTGGAAATCTACCAGGGCAAGAACGAGCAGGGCATGGCCCAGGCCGCCGTGGCCTTCGCCAAACAGCAAAAGCGCAAGCAGATCTGCGTGGCCACCTCCTCCATCGGCCCCGGAGCTGCCAACATGGTCACCGCCTGCGGCACGGCCACCTCCAACAACATCCCCCTTCTGGTGCTCCCCGGCGACACCTACGCCTGCCGCCAGCCCGACCCGGTGCTGCAGCAGGTGGAGCATATTCACTCCATGGGCATCACCACCAACGACGCATTCAAGGCGGTCTGCCGGTACTGGGACCGGATCGTCCGTCCCGAGCAGCTGATGAGCGCCTGCCTGAACGCCTTCCGGGTGCTGACGGACCCCGCCAACACCGGCGCGGTGTGCCTGGCCATGCCCCAGGACGTGGAGGGCGAGGCCTACGACTACCCCGAATCCTTCCTGAGCAAGCGGGTATGGCGTCTGGAGCGGCGTCCGGCTACGGAGGAGGCCCTGGCTGAGGCTGCCGCAGCCATCCGCTGCGCCAAAAAGCCTATGCTGGTCTGCGGCGGCGGCGTCCGCTATTCCGAGGCTCATCAGGAGTTCCGGGAATTTGCCGAAAAGACCGGCATCCCCTTCGGCGAGACCCAGGCGGGCAAGAGCGCCCTGGAGTGGACCCACCCCCTGAATCTGGGTGGTCTGGGTGTCACCGGCTGCTCCGCCGCCAACGAGATTGCGAAGGATGCCGACCTGATCATCGGCGTGGGCACCCGCTACACCGATTTCACCACTGCCTCCAAGTCTCTCTTCCGGGAGGACGCCAGATTCGTCAACATCAACATCTCCGAGTTCCAGGCCCTGAAGCTGGACGCCGTTCCCGTGGTGGCCGACGCCAAGGACGCTCTGCCCCGGCTGCTGGCGCTTCTGGACGGCTATCAAACCGCCTATACCACGGAAATCACCGATGCCCGCCGGAAATGGGCCCAGGAGCTTGTCCGCCTGGACGGCGTGGAATTCGAGGATACCGACGAGTGGCGGCCCATCATCAACGATGCCAACTACGCCTCCGCCCGGCGCTTTGCCCATGACCTGAACGCCAACCTCTGCCAGACCACCGCCCTGGGAGCCATCAACGCCATGATGGAGCCGGGGGATGTGGCCATCGGCGCGGCAGGAAGCCTGCCCGGGGATATGCAGCGGATGTTCCGCCCCACGGGCATTGACACCTATAATATGGAGTACGGCTACTCCACCATGGGCTACGAAATCGCGGGAGCCCTGGGCGTGAAGCTGGCCATCGGGGATAAGCACGAGGTCTATTCCTTCTGCGGCGACGGCAGCTTCAATATGCTCCACTCCGAGTTGATCACCGCCGTCCAGGAGGGGAAAAAGATCATCGTCTGCCTCTTCGACAACGCCAGCTTCGGCTGCATCAACAACCTCCAGGTGGGCCACGGCAACGCGACACTCTGCACCGAGCTTCGCTCCCGGGGCGCCGACGGTGCCCTGTCGGGTAAGTTCCTGGACATCAACTACGCCCAGGTGGCCGCAAGCTACGGCTGCGTTTCTTTCCAGGCCCGGACCATGGGTGAGCTGAAGGCCGCCGTGGAGCAAGCCAAGGCCGTGAAGGACCGCCCGGTGCTCATCGACATCAAGGTGCTGCCCAAGACCATGACCGACGGCTACGACGCCTGGTGGCGTGTGGGCGACACCGAGGTCTCCGAATTCGAAGGCAACCGCCGCGCCTACGAAAGTCACCTGGCCCACGTCAAGGACGCCAGGAAGTATTGATACGCAGTTGACAGCGGACAATTGACAGTTACGTAGTCCCTTCGGGACGATTAAAACCGGACGACAAATTTGTGTTTGCAGCGCTAAAAAAGAAATGTCATTGCGAACCAGCGCGCACGCTGGTGTGCGCACTGGCTCGCAATGACAGCATTTATTCAGCAAACACCAATTTCCCGCACTTTCGCGCAGATTCAATAAACGCGTTTTATTCCATCCCGAAGGGATACCACAACTGTCAACTGTCCACACATACCCACTCCTTCCCACCGCTTAAAACTCGAACATACAGGAGGAATTCACCATGGAAAAGGTTCTGAAAATCGGAATTATCGGCTGCGGGGCCATTGGACGGGACCACTGCCGCCGGATTATGAACACCGTCCCCGGGGCCACGGTGGTGGCCGTGTCGGACTATGTGGCCGCCGCTGCCGACGACACCGCCGCGAAATACGGCATCCGCTCCTACGGAAACGACTGTGACGGCATGATCCGTGACCCCGAGGTGGAGGCGGTGGTCATCACCTCCATCGACCCCACTCACCATGACTATGTGATGAAAACCCTGGCTGAGGAAAAATGGTGCTTCTGCGAAAAGCCCCTGAGCCAGAACGCCCGGGACTGCGAGGACATCATCCGGCGGGAGACCCAGCTGGGCCGCCGTCTGGTGCAGGTGGGCTTCATGCGCCACTATGACCGGGGCTACGCCGAGATGAAGCGGATCATTGACTCCGGGGAGCTGGGCGCGCCGCTGCTCATCAAGGCCTGCCACCGCAACGTCAGCCAGGGCCCGGGCTTCAAGACCGAGAACGGCGTGACCAATGTGGCCATCCACGAGCTGGACATCTGCCGCTGGCTCCTGGACGACGAGTACGAGGACGCCCAGTGCGTCCGGGTCCGCCAGTCCGCCAATTCCACCAAGGGCTACGACAACCCCCAGGTCATGCTGCTGCGGACCAAGAAGGGCTGCTTCATCGATGTGGAGGTCCAGGTGGCCGATGGCTACGGCTACGACATCCAGTGCGAGGTGGTCTGCGAAAACGGCACCGTGAAGCTGCCGGATCCCTACGCCGTGGTGCGCCGCTCCCGTCCCCAGGGCTGGGACAGCGTGAATCCCGCCGAGAGCATGCCCATCATGACCGACTGGAAGGAGCGTTTCATCGAGGCCTACGACATCGAGCTGTGCAAGTGGGTGGAGTCCGTCCACGCAGGCAAGCTCACCGGTCCCTCCGCCTGGGACGGCTACGTGGCCTGCGTGGCCGGCGACGCCCTGAACGCCTCCCGGGGCACCTCCCAGTTCTATAAGGTGGAAACCATGGAAAAGTCGGAGCTGTACAAATAATTCCATCTCCCTTCCCCGCCCCGCATCCGTCGGGCGGGGATTTTCTTTGCCCAACGCTCATCCAAACGACAAATTGGTGTTTGTAGGGATGTATCCCAAATTACCTGTCATTGCGAACCAGTGTGCGCACTGGTTCGCAATGACAGGAAACTCGAAGGCGGACCGCTAAACAACA
>JBJEYY010000292.1:0-4457 GCA_051887095.1 Faecousia sp.
CTAAATCCTTGGGGGATTGCCACACCAGTGTGCGCACTGGTTCGCAATGACAGCGTTTATTTGGTGCGCTAAACAACAATTTATCTTCCTGCGGGGTCATGAGCATAAGTATGAATCTAATTTGAAGGAGTGTTTTCTATGGAAGCAAAACGACTGGCCGGACTGAAACCTGAGGCGGTATTCGGCTATTTTGAGAGAATTTGCTCCATTCCCCACGGTTCCCGGAACACCAAGGCCATCAGTGATTTCCTGGTGGACTTTGCCCGGGAGCAGGGCTTGCGGTATATACAGGATGAGAGCAACAATGTGATCCTCTTCCAGGAGGGTACCTGCGGCATGGAGAATCACCCCCCGGTGATCCTCCAGGGCCATATGGACATGGTCTGCGAGAAGGACGCGGCCAGCCCCATGGATATGGCAAAGGACGGCCTGGATGTGACCCATGACGGCGTCCATGTTTTTGCCCGGGGCACCACCCTGGGCGGCGACGATGGCATTGCCCTGGCATACTCCATGGCATTGCTGGCGGACAAAACCATTCCCCACCCCCCGCTGGAAATCATCATCACCGTGGATGAGGAGATCGGCATGCTGGGGGCGGATACCATCGACCTGTCCATGCTGAAGGGCAGAACCCTGATCAACCTGGACTCCGAGGACGAGGGCGTTTTCACCGTTTCCTGCGCCGGCGGCGCCACCGCCACCATCTCCCTGGGGGCGGATCGGAAAGCGGTGTACGGCCCCTGCATCCGGCTGGTGGTGGACGGCCTTCAGGGCGGCCATTCCGGCGCGGAGATTCACAAGAACCGGGCCAACGCCAACAAGGTCATGGGCGAGCTGATGAGCCGGATTCAGAAGCTGATGCCGCTGCGGCTCACCTCCTTCTCCGGCGGTTCCAAGGACAATGCCATCCCCCGGTCCTGCCAGGCTACCCTGGTTGCCATGGGCATCCAGCTGGAGCGGATCAACTCTGTGGCCCAGGAGCTGCAGCAGGAGATCCGGGAGCAGTACGATGAGCCGGAGGCCATGGTGCAGGCCTTTGACGTGGATGCTTTGGGGGGCAACAGCCTGTCCACCGAGGACACCGCCCGGGTGATTGCCCTGCTGTGCTCCGTGCCCAACGGGGTCCAGGCCATGAGTCAGGAGATGCCGGGCCTGGTACAGACCAGCCTGAATCTGGGCATCGCCAAGCTGGGCGAGCGGTTCACCGCCACCTTCTCCGTCCGCAGCTCCGTGAATCAGGAGAAGCAGGAGCTGCTGGAGAAGCTTCGGGCTCTGGCCGAGTTCCACGAGGGCACCTATTCCCAGATGGGCGAGTATCCCGCCTGGGAGTACCGGAAGGATTCCCCCCTGCGGGACATCATGGTGCGCATCTACCGGGAGATGTTCGGCAAGGAGCCCCAGGTGCTGGCCATTCACGCGGGGCTGGAATGCGGCCTGCTGGGGGAGAAGCTGCCCGGGCTGGACTGCGTTTCCATCGGACCCCAGATGCACGACATCCACACCAGCCGGGAGAAGCTGGACATTGCCTCCACCGAACGCACCTGGCGGTTCCTGCTGGCCGTGCTGAAGGCGCTTTGAGGTTAGATAACAGACCGAAAAATTGTTGTTTAGCGTAACGAAAAAACGCTGTCATTGCGAGCCAGTGCGCACACTGGCGTGGCAATCCCCCAAGGATTTAGGGCCGTTTTCGTTCCGTTTCCCCTCTAACCGGGGGATTGCCACACCAGTCTGCGGACTGGTTCGCAATGACAGAAAATTTGAAACGTGTAGTGTAAACAACAATTTATCGCACTGCGGATGCGCCCTGATAGGAAAACAGAAGCCACCCATCACTCAGATGGGTGGCTTTTTGGGTTTACGGGCGCGAATGACGCCGAGAAACCAGGTTAGGTCCTCCCGGCCAACGACCCGCGACAGGGTGAGCAGGCTCCCCAGCAGCACGGCAAAAGCGGTGCACCGGAAAACCGGGGCTTTTAAATGCCCTGCGCACCACAGGGCTCCCATAGCAGAGGCCAGGGCCAGGGCGGGGGCATGAAAAGGGAGCCGGACACCGGAGATTTTCAGAAGCCGCCGCAGACTCAGGATGAAATTCACCAGATGGGTTACAAGAAAGCTTGCAAAATACCCTTCCATTCCCCAGCGGGGAAGCAGCAGGTAGAGAAACGCCACATCCATGGCGGAGGTGAGGATGTTGTAGCGCACGCAGATTTTTTGCTGGCCAAGGCCCTTGGTCATGGCATCCACAATGGCGTCGCAGTAGAGCATGGGGGCAAGCAGGGCATAGAGCCGGAGATACCGCCCTGCCTCGGCACTGCCATAGAGCCTCTGGCACAGAGGCTCCGCCGCCAAATACAGCATCCCCCCGAAGGCCAGGGCGTAAAGCGCTGCCACCTTCAGTCCCCGCCGCACCAGGTATCGGATTCGCCCGCGGCTTTCCGCGGCGGCGCACCGGGCCAGCTCCGGGATCAGCAGCTCCGCCAGGGCGAAGAGAATGCAGGCCGGGAACATGAGCACCGGGAACACCATGCCGCTGACCGTTCCAAAGGAAGCCAGGGGATCGGCAATCCCCGGATTGAGGGCCAGACGCCGGGGAATCATCAGGTTTTCGGCGGCGCTGATTCCCGCCTTCAGAATATCCGCCAGGGCAAGGGGCACCGCAGCCTGGAGGAGCCTGCTCCTCAAAGAAACGGAAGGCCCGATTGGCTGGTGTTCCCGCAGCCGGAGGGCGGTCAGGCACCCAAGGGTCAGACAGCCGCCCAGACCGCTGCCAAGCAGAATGCACTGGCAGGCTTTCCCAGCGTCCTGCCCTGCCAGAAGGGCCAGGGCCAGCAGGGTGACGGCCATGGTGAAAAGCTGCTCCGCCACCTCCACCGCCGCCAGGGTGCCGATCCGATTAGCCGCCGTGAAATAGCCGGTCATCACCGCACACAGGCCTGTTACAGGCAGAAAGACCGCCAGCACCCGCAGAGCCCCCTCCGTTCGGCTGTCCCTGATCCAGACTTGCGCGATGGTGGGGGCCAGGGAAAACAGCAGCAGCGCCACCGCCCCGCTGCAAAGGATGCTGTAGACAAAGCATTTCGAGAGTACCCAGGGAACGCTTCCGGGCCGTTTGCGGCCCAGCTCCTCGGCGGTGAGGTACATGGAGGCGGTACGGATGCCGCCGATGCCGGCAATCGTGGCAAGGCTCCCTACGGACATGGTCAGCTGCAAAAGCCCCACCCCGGCGGGACCGATTTTGGCGCTGATGTACACCTGGAAAGAGGTTCCCGCCAGCCGCAGCAGCAGATTCACCCCGGTAAGCATCAGGGCGGAATAGAACATGGGCTTGCTTTTTGGCAAAGAGAATCCCCCCTTGTCCACATGCTATGCAGACCCGGGGGGAGGTATGTTCGCCGGAGACGAATTGACAATTGACAATGAACAATTGACAATTATGGTATCCATTCGGGATGGGAATCAGTCAAACGGACAAATTGTTGTTTAGCGCACCAAATAAACGCTGTCATTGCGAGCCAGTGCGCACACTGGCGTGGCAATCCCCCGGTTGAATGGAATCAAGTAACGATTATCACCAAGAACCGTAACAATCTACGTTTTCCAGGGAACTTTTCGATACATTTCTCCTCTAACCGGGGGATTGCCACACCAGTCTGCGGACTGGTTCGCAATGGCAGGTAAATTGCAACGCACCCCTTCAAACAACTATTTATCGTACTTTGTCATGCTTCCGGGTTGAATTCCCGGCAGTACATGGTCAGGGGACAGGTTCCGCAGCTGGGATTCCGGGCGGTGCAGCAGTCCCGGCCGAACAGGACGATCCGGTGGCAGAAATTACTGCTCTCCTCCGGGGGCAGGACGGCGCGCAGCTGCTGCTCCACCTTCTCCGGCTCCTTACCCTGGGACAGCCCCAGGCGGCCGCAGATGCGGATGCAGTGGGTGTCGCAGACCACGCTTCCCGGCATGCCGTACAGATCTCCAAGCAGCAGATTGGCGGTTTTCCGGCCCACGCCGGGGATGCGCAGCAGCTCCTCCATGGTGCCGGGGACCTTTCCGCCGTAGTCCGACAGCAGCATCTGGCAGGCCAGGACAATGTCCCGGGCCTTGTGCTTGTAGAAGCCGCAGGAGCGGACGTGCTCCTCCACGTCACGGATATCCGCACCGGCCATGGCTTCCAGGGTGGGGTAGGCGGCGAAAAGCCCCGGGGTGACCAAATTCACCCGGGCGTCGGTACACTGGGCCGACAGCCGCACGGCGATCATCAGCTCGTAGTCCTTGGCATAGTGCAGGGCGCACAGGGCATCAGGGTAGCGCTGCTTCAGAATGTCGATGATGGCGGATACTTTTTCGTTCATAATCAGGGCTCCCTTTGGAAATGTGGGATGTTGGAGGGGGAAAGGACAAATTGTTGTTTACACTACACGTTCCAAATGTTCTGTCATTGCGAACCAGTCCGC
>JBJEYY010000293.1:0-4440 GCA_051887095.1 Faecousia sp.
CGCGCTGGTTCGCAATGACAGAAAACTTGAGGCGCAAACTTGTAAACAACAATTTATCTTTCTGATTGTGTCTGCCGGTGGTATACGATACATTACTTTTGATTGCAGCGGAAGGGGACGAATCATGGTTGGATTGGGGACGATCATCAATACGGCGGCCATTGTGGCGGGGGGCGTGCTGGGGAAGCTGTTCGGGCGGTTTCTCTCGGAGAGCGCCCAGGAGACGCTGACCCGGGTGTGCGGTATCAGCACCCTCTTCATCGCCATCGCCGGGGCTCTGGAGGGCATGATGAAGGTGGAGGGGGATTCCCTCACCAGCGGGAATGCTTTGCTCATTATCTGCTGCCTGGCCCTGGGCTCCCTGATTGGGGAGTGGCTCGGCATTGAGGACGCTTTCCAGCGGTTTGGGGAGTGGCTCAAGCGGAAAACCGGAAATGACCGGGACGCCGGGTTTGTGAACGCTTTTGTTACCGCGTCGCTGACGGTATGCATCGGGGCCATGGCCATTGTGGGCTCCATCGAGGACGGAATCAAGGGTGACTACAGCATCCTGGCTACCAAGGCGGTGCTGGATCTGATTATCATTACGGTGATGACCGGCTCCCTGGGCAAGGGCTGCGCCTTTTCCGCCATTCCTGTGGCAATTCTCCAGGGGTCCGTCACGGTGCTGGCGGGGCTGCTGCGGCCGGTGATGACCGTCGGGGCCCTGACCAATCTGTCCCTGATCGGGTCGGTGCTGATCTTCTGCGTGGGGGTCAACCTGGTGTGGGACCGGGGATTGAAGGTGGCAAACATGCTGCCGGCGCTGGTGCTGGCGGTGGGCGCGGCATTTGTGCCCTGGTTCTGAGGTGGCGCTATGGAAATCAGCCGCATTGTGATGTGGATCATGGCTCTGGGGGCACTGCTGGGGGGCGCGGACCTGCTTCTGGGCAGCCGCTTCGGGCTGGGGCAGCGGTTTGAGGAGGCCTTCCGGCTGCTGGGTCCCATCGGCCTGAGCATGGCGGGGATCCTCTGCTTAGCGCCGGTGCTGGCAAGAATTCTGGACTGGTGCGTGGCACCGCTGCTGGCCGGAATCGGGCTGGACCCGGGAATTCTGGGGGGTATTCTTGCCATCGATATGGGGGGCTACCCTCTGGCCGTTTCCCTGGCGGAGGATCCCCGGATGGGGCAGTTGGCGGGAATTCTGATTTCCGCCACCTTTGGCTGCACCCTGGTGTTCACCATTCCCCTGGGACTGGGAATTCTGGGGGAGGAGGACCGGCCCTGGTTCATCCAGGGACTGCTGGCGGGACTGGGGGCCATGGGAGCGGTGCTGATTCTGGGCGCTGTCATCATGGGCATTCCCCTGGGCCGTGCGCTGTATAATCTGATGCCCATGCTGGCGGTGTGCGGCTGCCTGGCCCTGTGGATCCGCAAAGGAGCGGATCGGGCGGTGAAGTGTTTCAAGGTCCTTTCCGCGGGAATACGGGTCCTCTCTGTTCTGGGACTGACACTGGGGGCGGTGGAGTACATGACCGGCTGGAAGATTCTCCCGGGGATGACCTCCCTGAAGGAGGCCATGCAGGTGGTCTGCTCCATCGGCATCGTCATGCTGGGCAGTATGCCCCTGGCGGAGCTGCTGCGGCGGGTGATGGAGCGGCCCCTGGGATGGGTCCAGAGGAAAACAGGCCTGAATTCCGAGAGCACCACAGCGCTGCTGGTGGGCATGGTCAGCATCTCCCCGGCCCTGGCGGCCATCCCCCGGATGGACAGAAGGGGGAAGGTGGTGGTGTCCGCCTGCATGGTGTGCGCCGGGTCCTGCTTTGCCGCCCATCTGGGCTACACCATGGAGGCGGAGCCGGAAATGGTGGGGGTGCTGCTGGTTGTCAAGCTGCTGGGCGGCGTTCTCGCCGTCTGCGCCGCCATGGCCGTCACCCGGGATCTGAGGCCCCCGCAGGCGGGAAAATAAGTGTTTGTCGAATTAACGCTGTCATTGCGAACCAGTGCGCTTAAGTGGTGTGGCAATCCCCCGGTTAGTAGGAAAATGTACCGAAAAGTTCCCAGAAGAGTGGGAGCCACTGCGATTTCTGGTGGTAATCGTTACCTGGTTCCATTCAACCGGGGGATTGCCACGCCACTTAAGAGCACTGGCTCGCAATGACAGGTAATTTGCAACGCACCCTTCCAAACAATATTTTTCCTGCCCGGAATCGGCCGGGGTATTGGGGTATTTCCGTCCTTTGGGCAAAACAAAACCACGGCGCAAGCCGTGGTTTTGTTTTGGAAGTCATTACATGTACTGCTTCACGGAATCGGGAGCCTGGGCGGGATCGTCGGAGACGGTCATGGTGATCTCCATGTTGTTGTCGGATGCGAACTTGGCGCACCAGGCAACGAAATCCTCGGCGGCAGCTCTGTCATTGCCGATGGTCTTGTACAGGTTGTCGATAAACACATGGGTGATATCGAAGTTACCGGCGTGCAGACCGCTCAGGAAGCCCTTGAGCATTTCGGCGGAGCGGATGCCGTACTCCTGGGAGTCCACCAGACGGACCTTGTAGCTCACGTCATAGGTCAGCTTCTTGCCGTACTCGATGCAGACCACATCGCCCTGGGAAGCGGCCACGGTCTCGTGGATGGCGTCGAGCAGCTTCTTGGTCTTGCCGGAGCCCTTCAGGCCCATAATCACATGAATCATCGGAATTTCCTCCTTTGCAATGCCAGAATAATTGGCTTACGCACATTCTATCAGGTGGGGAAATAATTTGCAACTACTATTTTGTAAATTTCGCCCGGAATTACTTCGCCTCATAGCCGGGCTTGCCCAGCAGCTGGAACATGTTGCGCTTGTAGAATTCCACGCCGGGCTGGTTGAAGGGATTGACCCCCAGCATGTAGGCGCTGACGCCGCAGCACAGCTCCAGGAAGTAGAACATTTCACCAAGCTTGGCGTCGTCCAGCGCGCCCATATCCATGGTGATGACAGGCACGCCGCCGTCCACGTGGGCGGCCACGGTGCCCAGGTACGCCTTCTCGTCCACGAAGTCCAGAGCCTTTCCGGTCAGGTAGTTGAGCCCGTCCAGATCCTTGTCGTCGGAGCCGATGGTGTAGCGGTCTTCGGGGGCGTCGAAGCGAACCATGGTCTCGAAGATGTTGCGCTTGCCCTGCTGGATCATCTGGCCCAGGGAGTGCAGGTCCGCGGTGAACTCGGCGGTAACGGGGAAGAGGCCCTTGCCGTCCTTGCCCTCGGACTCGCCGAAGAGCTGCTGCCACCAGCCGCCGAACATCTTGAAGCCCGGCTCGAAGGACTCGAACAGCTCAATGGCCTTGCCCCGGCGGTAGAGGAGGTTGCGTACGGCGGCGTACTGCCATACAGGGTTTTCGAAGGAGCGCAGGTCGTAGGCTTCCTTGCAGTCGTAAGCGCCCTTCATCACAGCGGCGATGTCAATGCCCGCCACGGCCATGGGCAGCAGGCCCACAGCGGTAAGTACGGAGAACCGGCCTCCCACATTGGGCGGAATCACGAAGGTTTCCCAGCCCTCTTCAGTGGCCATCTGGCGCAGAGCGCCCTTGGCAGGGTCGGTGATGGCATAGGTCCGGTGCTTGGCGCCCTCGGGGCCGTACTTGCGCTCCAGCATCTCCCGCAGAGCCCGGGTGGCGATGGCGGGCTCGGTGGTGGTGCCGGACTTGCTGATGATGGCGATGGAGAAATCCTTGCCCTCCAGCAGGCGGCACAGCTCGTTCCAGTGGCGGGTGCTCAGACCGTTGCCGGCGAAGAAGATCTGAGGATTGCCCTTGCCCTTGCCGATGTTGTGGTTGGGGCCCTGCATCAGCTCGATGGCGGCCCGGGGGCCCAGGTAGCTGCCGCCGATGCCGATGACCACGAACACGTCGCTGTCGGAGCGGATCCGCTCCGCGGCGGCCTGAATGCGCAGCATTTCCTCGGTGGGCTTCTCCACAGGCAGCTTCAGCCAGCCCAGAAAGTCATTGCCCGCGCCGTCGCCCTGAGTCAGGGTCATGTGGGCCGCGGCGACGTCCTTTTCCAGCGCCAGAAGATCCGGCAGTGCAATTTCGCCCCATACATTGGAGATATCAACTTTAATCATGTTGGGATAACACATCCTTTCGTGTATTGCTGTACAGCTATATGTTACCGCAAAACGGCCCCAAACGCAAGCCCCCGGAAAAAACTTTCCAAAGATTTCACTTTTTTTCACGGAGCCTATGGCATTTTGCGGAAAAGCCATGTATAATGGTGGCACAAGAAATCCCTGGCAGAGAAACGGTAAATTGTTGTTTGTCGGATAAACGCTGTCATTGCGAGCCAGTGCGCTTAAGTGGCGTGGCAATCCCCCGGTTAGAGGGGAAATGTATCGAAAAGTTCATGAAAAAAACGGGGATCGTTACGGTTTTTGGTGGTAATCGTTACCTGGTTCCTTTCAACCGGGGGATTGCCACACC